>NZ_JCACHA010000871.1:0-8020 GCF_059503625.1 Skermanella sp. | reverse complement strand
CTTCTTGGTCATAGCCCCATCCTCTCAACACTTGGAGCCTCCGGCAAACACGGGGTGGTTCAATAAGCCAGAGGCGGATTACTGGGCCTTCGTCACCAAATCCAGCCTCAAGCTCCATGAGGCCCAATGGCATCAAGGCCATCGATCAAGTCCCACACCGCCGCCCGCAGGTCTGCAAGTTCTTGACCGATCTCCTCGGCGGATCGGCGGACTTCCCGCTCCGCGGACGTGGGCTGCTCCGCCCTCATCGAGGCACCTTTCTGCCAGCATTTGCCGCGGCGACGATGTTGGGCGCCAAATCCAACGCGGAACACGCTCCACCTCGGGCAGCACCCAGAGGCCCCGCCGCTGGTCGCTGCCCTGTTCCACCCATTACCGCGCACGCGCCCCAGCCTGCACCTAACAGCTTTCGTCGCCCATCCACCCTCAGTCTGTCATCAATGAGGACGGACCAGCCGAGACCACCGCCGAGGCTGAACTGCGTTTGTGATCAGTAACCGCGATACCCACGGCCGCTTGAGTATCCACCGCTGCCGTAGCTGCTGCGGCTGGGTGCTGTCAGAGCACCGCCTGCGGCACCCACACCGCCACCAATAAGCGCACCAGTTCCAGCGCTGCCACCCGTCAAGGCGCTCACGCCAGCACCCGCTCCTGCTCCAAGCAGACCCCCAGAGACCGCGCGTCCGCCGGGACTTGTGCCGCACGCCGTCAAGCTGAATGAAACCAACCCAACGAGCAACGCAGTCGTGAAATTACGCATCATGGTTATGTCTCCGGTGTGGACGCGTGAATGGAACGCGGCAGCCTGGAAGAAGCCTCAGCCTTAGCTTTCACATTGCTGCACTTCGTCGAACTGACTTCCATGACTGCTTATGTCCGGCGGCTACACGCGCTCGGCTCCATCCTGATCAACACCGCGACTGCGGCCCGGCACCTGCGTTGATCCACAGAGGTGTGCGCCATGCAAACACGGTTTCCTATGGTCGTTCTTGTGGCCCTTCTTGGTACCCAGGCGTGGTCACAGACCACCGAGACACTACCGCCCATCGCTGGTCCCCCCGCTGCCCAACCACGCGGCCAGCCATACCCGGCCCAGCCTTGGTCACCGCCCCCGGCGATATACCAGGGGCAGCTTCCACCGCCCGTTCCCTTCCAGCCTGGACCCGACCAGCGTCATTCGGTTCCAGTGCCGCCTGTTCTCACAGCGCGAGAGTTACAGGCGAGGGAGGAGCCGGTTCGCTTGAGGTGGCGCACCGCGATTGAGGCAGAGTTCGCCGAATCATGGGGGCGATATGGATGCTTTCCTCACCCCCGGCGCCACGAGGCATGGTTCGACATGCTGGCTGACAGGCTCGGCGCTGCTACGCAACCGCAGCAGCATTCTCTCTATGACTTGGTTATGGAGCGGGTGGAACTCTATGACCCGTCCCGAACCCAGTTCAGCGGGCTCCTGGGCGACACCGAGGACTGGGTTACCGACATGATGGGATGGCGGGCAGCAGGTGACCGGTTCTGCCCCCGCAGTTAGGCAAGTGCGTCCTTGTCGCGGGCGCGTTGCAGCGTCGCGCTGCTGTGGCGCAGGCTGAGGCTACCGCCGCCGAGATGTGGTGCGGGCCGAGCGTAGGGGGATGCTGCTACGCGGGTTGCACCACCAGACCAAGAACAACCTCGCCCTTGTGGCGGCCTTGCTCGCGCAGGAACGCCGCACCGCGACCGCGGAACATGACACTCGTGCCGCCGAGCGGCTGGCGCAGCGGGTCACCGCCGTGGCGCTCGCGCAAGACAGGCTGTCGAGCGTCGAAGGTAAAGGCAACGGAGACGGGACTGGTACCGATCTCGCGGGTTACCTGCATGCGCTCCTGGGCAGCCTCGATCGGAGCCTCAGGCGTCGGGTGGTGTTCGAGGTCAATCTCGAAAGCTGCACCCCGCCCTTCGACAAGACAGTCGCGGCAGGCTTGGTGGTCGATGAACTCGTCACCAACGCTGCCAAGCATGCCTACCCAGAGGGCGAGGTGAGTGTGATGCGCGTCGAACTTCGCACGGACGAGGTTGGCGCGGAAGCGACGCTCACCGTCTCTCACGAGGGCAGGAGCGTCGATTCTACCACGATAACGACACGGCGGGCCGGTGAGGGCCGAGGGGCTTGAACTTCTCCGCCACCTCGCCCGGCAACTGGGGGCGACGTTGAGCAGGGGACGCCGGAGCGGGGTATCAGCATCACTGTCCGCGTCCCGCTGGCGGTGTGACGACCCGCACACCTCGCCGAACCTTGCCTCGGCAGGCAGGGCCGACTGGATCACTCCCCAGCGCGCTTTAATCGCGCGGAGACTTCGGCCCCGGCGTAGTCCAACAGCCTAGATCGCGGACCGATGCACCCTGTCTCATGCCGGTCTGAGGTTCGCCGCCGCCTCCTTGCCGCGCTCCCGCACGACCTCGTAGCTCACCTTCTGGCCGTCATTGAGGCCCTGCAATCCCGCAGCCTGCACGGCCGTGATATGCACGAACACGTCCTTGCCGCCATCGTCAGGCTGAATGAAGCCAAACCCTTTGCTGGCGTTGAACCACTTCACGCTGCCCGTTGCCATGTGATGTTCTCCATTATCTTCAGAGAAGGATGGCCCAAACCGCTGGGCGGAGCAAAGCGGCTATTCACTTGTTCCGACCTTTACCTAACGGCGGGGCCGACGGTCACCAGCCGCGCTGATAGTCGTAGCCAGCACCATATCCGCCGTACCGCTGCTCGCGCTGCGCGTGCCGCCATGCCCGGCGCTGCTCGCGCTTCTGTTCAATGCGCCACGCCTCGCGGCGCGCCGCCTCGGCGATCCGCGCCTCATCCCGCTGCTGGCGCCACTCCCGCCATTGCCGCTGCCGCTCCGAGCCATCGTCCCAAGACTGCGGCCCTGCTCCCCAGTATTGGATAGTGTGTGTTGCTACACCCTGAGCGACCCCCGCGACGGCGAACGGGGCTGCGAAACCGCCGGTTGGGGCCAGGGCAACAGAACCTAGCGCGACTCTGCTGTCTGTGTGTCGGGGGCAGCCGGGCCGACCTTTGGATGGTGATGAGCGTCGTCCGTCACGGGTACGGGATCGCCTCCATCCACTTCGGCTCGACGGTGGAGGGGCTGTACTGCGGCAGGGTCAACTCCACCTGGGCCGAGTGCCAGATCATGGAGGCCGGGCCGTCTAACGCCTCCGGAACAGCCGGATAATCTGACGCAGCACGGCCAGTTCGGAGAGAATTCTCAACATGGCAAGGAACTCGCTTTCAGGGGGCGGGCGGCATTTGCGGCTACCCAAACTCCGCAACGCTCCAATCGACGCAAAGATGCGCGGGTGTTGCGCTCGCTTCAAGCGCACACAGGTCTGCTCCCTCACTTCCGCCACCGTCTCAGCGATGTCTGAGTGCCTCTGCCCGAGTAGGTCGAGGTTGACGCGCCGTCTGCTTGGAGACGACGGCCTCCCATCTCTCACTTGGATCACCGTTGGTCTAGGCAGCGGCCATTCCCGAGGCGCTGGCTGAGCAGACGCTTGTCATTCATGGTGAGCTATCTTGGAAGGCCGCTCGCCCGTGGCACCACGGCACCTTGCCGCTATCAGTCGGCATGCCGTCCATCAATACGGCAGGCAGTCGGCGACTGACCGCCTCCGCATGATCAGGAAGGTGTCCTGCCATCTGTTCGCCAGAGCTTCATGTTAGCCCGCAGCAGGACGCCAACATGAATGCGTCGCCGATAACCTCGATGCAGCCAGAAGACTCCCTGGTGCGTTTCCATGCCATGGATACAGTGTTGGTACAGGCTTGGGACGCCAGGGTTGCGCACCTTCTGAACAAATTGCCGAGGCAAGTTCAGGCCGGCGTGAAGTGGTTGCGGTACCCTCCGCGGAAAGCGGTGCGGCTGCTCGTATCTGCCTTCCTCATCCTGGGGGGTACTCTCTCCATCCTTCCAGTCCTCGGGCTATGGATGTTGCCGCTCGGGTTAGCGCTCATGAGCGACGACATACCGTGGCTCAAGGTCTGGCTTGAGCACGCTGCGCGATGGATCGGACGCATGTGGCGCCGAGTTCGTGGCCGACCCGCTCAGAGTTAGCCCGACCCGATAAGCGCGTCGGACGCACCCGTCCGACCTGCTTTAGCCTCCCCTAGGCTGCAATCTCCTCGCCTTCATCCCCGTCGTCATCCGCCGCGCCGTTCAGGTCATCAGCAGGAAGTTCGCGGTGACGCCGGCCTGCCATACAGCCGCGCCAGGGCGGTCTGCGGATGGGTGGTCAACACCTCGACCCCGTTCGCAGCAAGGCTTCTCAGGAGAGCCGCCTGGGCACCCTCTGGCGGAGCCTCATTCTTTGACGCGGCGCATTGTTCAAGCACCCACAGTCCGCCGCCGACCCGATGCAGCGCGACTAAGAGGCGCGGTTCGTCTGCGACGAGGTAGAGGCCTGTGCCCCGCTGCCGCTTCATCATCTTCGATACGGAGATTTAACGGGAGACGCAGGACAGCAAGGCCGCCATGGTTGGCTAAGTGGACCTGTTCCTGGCCGTCTCGGGTGAGATTCACGGCATGGCGGATATCGAGCTCAACGCCAAGAACCACAAGTCAGGCCTCGGCACCGCAGTGGTGAAGTCTCTCGTGGCGACCGCCGAGGGCAATTTCCACCTCTATGACATTCAAAAAATGGCCGTGGGCTTCTGGAAGAAGATGGGCGCCGTCTTCCCGGGATCGGGCAAGGGCGAGAAGGTCATCAACGGCGTCGATGGCGTAATCCGCAAGACCGTTTAGCAGCCAGGGAACAATCCCCTGGCTGCCCATCTACGCGCCACCTAGGCGAAGATCACGTCGTTGGTGATCGAAAAGTTCGCCGCCTGGACGCCCTCCAGCAGCACATGGTCGCCGCTTGGACCGTAGCGGAGATCGACGCCACTGGAGGTGGAGACGGCCCGTACCGTCGAGGGGGCGATCGACCGCAACACGATGTCATCCACCCCCGTGGCGAAGTCCCGGATGCGATCGAAGCCGTCAAAGCGCGAGAACACGAAATCATCCGCCCCGCCGGCACCCGTCATGGTGTCGTTGCCGCGGCCACCCGTGATGGTATCGTCGCCGGCACCACCCGTCAGCGTGTTGTTGCTCGTCGTGCCGTTGATGGTCCGGCCGGCAACGGTGTCGTTGTTGAGGATCGTCCCCACACCATTGGCATCCGTCAGCGTGGCACCGACCACCGGGGAGGTGAGCCGCAGGGTCATGGTCTCATTGGCCTCAACCGTCCGGTCATCCGTGGTCTGCACGGTAACGGTCTTGCTCAACTCGCCTGCGGTAAAGCTCAGCGCGCCGCTCTTGGCCGTGTAATCGGCTCCCGCGGCCGAGGCCGTGCCCGCCACCGTGCCGTAGTTGACCGTCACCGTGCTGGCGGCGGCCGAACTGAGCGAGACAACGAAGTTGAGGATGCCGCCCTCGTTCACGCTGGCGTCCGACACGCTCAGGCCGGGGGTGGGAGCCGGTGCGGTGTCGTCGTTGGTGATCGTGCCGACACCCTGCGCATCCGCAATCGTGGCGTTGCTGGCGCCCGACAGGTTGACGAACAGCGTCTCGTTCGGCTCCACCAACGTGTCGTTGGTGATCGCCACATCGACGGGCTGGCTGACGACGCCCGGGGCGAAGGTCAGCGTCCCGGATTTCGCAGTGAAGTCGGTCCCCAAGGTCGCGGTGTCCCCCGCCGTTCCATAGTTGACCGTCACGGGCACGGAGGTGGCCGCGCTCAGCGAGACGTTGAAGCGCATTGAACCCCCGCCCTCGCTGAGGGTGGCGTCGCCGACGCTGATGGCAGGGACGACCGGTGCGACATCGTTATTGGTGATGGTGCCGGTGGCCTGGGCGTCGGTGATGTTTGCCCCAGTCGCGCCGCTGAGGTTGAGCAGCACGGTCTCATCCTGCTCCACCGTGCTATCATCCGTGGTCGCCACGGTGACGGTGCCGCTGGTCTGCCCAGCCGCGATGGTGAGCGTCCCAGAGGCCGCCGTGTAGTCGCTGCCCGAACCAGCCGTGCCATCCGCGGTGGCATAGTTGACCGTGATGTCCGTGCTGCTGACCGCGCTCAGCGTGACGGTGAAGACCAGCCCGCCAGCTTCGGCGACACTCGCGTCACTCACCGTCATGTTCGGCGGCGTCGGTGGGGGCGGAGGCGGCGGCTCGACCACGACTGGCGCGGAATAGCTCATCCAATCGACATGGATGACGTTGGTGTTGCCGTTCTGGTTCTGCCACGCCCAGGCGGGTTGCATGCCGACGCCGAAGGCCGAGTTCTGGCCGCCATCGGCGAAGCTCTTCGGGACGTTCTTGGTCGTCGAGAAGACCTGCTTGTTGTCGATGAACAGGGTCAGGGACGTAGCCGTCCACTCCATCGCGTACACATGAGGCTGGCTCATGGCGACTGAGGTACCGGGCAGCCACTCGTAGATATCGTAGCCGTCTCTGCCGGATGCCGTGCCGTCCTCGATCTTGCGATGGACGGTCGAGTAGCCGTCGGTATCGCCCTTCGATTTCTTCTCCAAGATGTCGATCTCTGGGCCGGGCCACTTGTCGGTCGAGGGCCAGAGCGCGGCGAAGGGTCCCGGTCCTTCACCGAAATCGGTCCAGGCGCGAAGCGTATAGAGGCCGTAGCCATTGCCCGCGGAGGCGCCGACCGGGGGCACCATCATGCCGGCAGGCTGCCAATCAGTGGCGTCATGCGTGGCTGGAGTGGGATCGGTGCTGGTCAGCACGGCCGTGCCATTCACGAGCTTCACGTCGCCCCAAACGCGGTTCACCTTGCCGAAGCCGCTGGTGAAGTCCTCCCGCCAGACCTCGGTGAAGCTGTCTGGATTGAGGGTCTTGTTGTCCTCGATCGAGGCCGAGGCATCGGCCACGGCGAGGCTCATCATCCGCACGTCGCTGTCTGCGACCTTCTTGATCTGACCTTGGCCGTGACCCTTCTGGCCAAACGCCATGGCGGATACGCGGGCCTGCATGGCCAAATTTTCTGGTGGCATACCGAACTCTCTCCTGACCATCACGCGAAGGAATAGCTCTCCGTCCTGTGATGGTCTTCCGAGAATGCGATGCCACCGTCAAGAATTCTTGCACATGATCATGTTTTTAGATGGGGATTTGCGGCTCCCGACTCACATTTCTTCGCTGGTAGTGGAATAAGCCCAGTGAATAAGTGTGTAGAGGTTGGGTTAGAGGTGAGGGCTGGCGGCAGCTTGATAAACTCGCTCCCGTATTGCGCCTTCGACGACGGGATGCAGGCGGGCGAACGCACAGCCGGGTACTGCTTGCGCGTGTCGGCGTCGCTGAGCATGGCGGCACGTCCCTCCCGTCACCCTATTGCCGGAACCTGCCAGGAAACCTGTCCAAATAGGAGGAACCATTCCGGGTGCAACGTCGCGGTGCCAAGAGCGCGGGAGCGGGGTATCTCACTTACCAATGACGGGGGGAAATGGCCGGGATGGCGATTGGTGATGCGCGCTCCTTTGCGCAGAGCGGGCCGCACGCGCTCGCTGCGGGGGCCAAAGCCGTGGGTGGCACGGCAGCCGAAGCCACCCTCCTGCTGACCGGCGTCGCCCCGCGACATGCGGCCGGACCCTCCGAGGTGAGCTTTTTCCACAATCGGCGTTATGCCTCACTCCTCGAAACCACTTCGGCGGGCGCGGTGGTCGTGCATCCCGACATGCTGGCGCGGGTGCCTTCCAGCACTGTGCCGATCATCACGACGGAGCCCTATGCGGGGTGGGCGCGGGTCGCCGCTCTGTTTTACCCAGCACCGCCCATACGCCCGGGCGTTCATCCGACCGCCTCCGTCGATGCTGGGGCGTAGGTCGGTGCCCGCTGCCGCATCAGCCCGCACGCCAGCCTGAGCCACGCCATGCTGGGCGCTCGGGTCTATATCTACCCAGGTGCGCGCATTGGGCAGGAGGGGTTCGGCTTCGCTTCTACTAGGAGCGCGTCCGGGTAACTGCATCTCGGGGCTGACGCTGCTGGGGTTGGAG
>NZ_JCACHA010000870.1:0-8049 GCF_059503625.1 Skermanella sp. | reverse complement strand
CGGCTGGACGCCTCGGGGACTCTGTCGGGGCGATTAGGTTTGCTGTGGCCCCGCTGGGCGTGCCGAGAGCCGGCAGTCACCATCGGCACTCAAGCTCTGACAGGCCCTAGCTTCGTCGCCGAGCTGTACCGTGACGCTGCATGATCTGCCCCTTGGCGCAGCTCTTCTCAATCAACCAGAAAACTTGCAACACAACCGGCTCAATAACTACCCATTGAGTACATACTTTATTGGATGCGCTTCCGCTAATTCCGGTCGCATCTCACACGGTTGCGCTACAAAAAAAAGCTGCCGAGGCGAAAGTTGGATAAGGGCTGATATATAAGCGGCCGCTAGGACTTCGATCTATATCAGCTGTTGGTTTGAGATAACGGTGTTGCGGATCGCCCCTACTCGGGCGGTCATCGAGGCGGCTCAGCCTTGATTTGGCGGGCGGAGCTAAACTTGGAGATGTTGGAACCATCGGGAATGACCACGACAGGGACCGCATGTTCAGGGCGGCCGGGCAAGAGGTTGGATACACCGTATTGAAGGGCGAAGACCGGGTGCAGGCACATTTGCTGACTGCCGCGCACGTACAAGCGGGACGGATGCTGAAAATCGAATTCCGCTTTGACTTCTCTAGCTGCATCTTCTTGAAGTTGATGATCGCTTCGAATCCGGCCGACGACGCCAATTTCAACTAGCATGTCTCGAATAATGCTTGGGTCGAGAGCGTGAGGCGCTTCCTTGTGTCCTTCCTCGCGTTGAAACTGATCTACACGTGCACCGAGAGCGCTCGCTGATGCAGCCTTTTCTATAGCCTCGATGGTGAACGTCGGCGACAGCTCGGGCAGAATTGCCTCGCAGATGGGGCGGGCCAGCGGCCAGCGCGTTCTATAGCCGCGGAAGATTTCGGCGCAAATCAGGGTGCTGGCACCAGCGACAGCGTACTTTAGATCCCGCTCACTTGGATACTGCCGCTCCTTAATCCTCGCTCCGTTTGTGATATTATTCAGCATGGACAAGAAGTGCCGCGGCATCAGTTGGGTGTGGCGCAGAAGATACTGAAGACGCGATTCCTTGTACCCACCGCCGACGGAAACCGCCTCGCTCCCCAAGGCTGCCTCTAAAAGTTCGCAGCAGGATTTGGGATCCTTAGGATCGAAATGAGTTAAAAGATCCTCGCTCCACGGAATTTTATTGATTCCAAAAAAGGTTTGAAGGCGAAGCGCCGCTATGCGCAGCAAACCCTCCGCGGCCCAATGCAGAAAGATTCGGTTAGATAAATCAGCAAGTGGGTTAGTCGACAATTTTTCAAAAGTCCGAACGTGTTCGGTGGGCAGGCTAATTTGTATATCAACAGCACCTTCGGAGTCGATTTCTGGCGCCGCCAAGAAGCGCAGAAAACCCTGCATAAGAATTTGTGTTTCTTTTGTTTCGGTGAAATCGTACTGCTCCGAGGAATTGAGGCGAATGGCGCATCGGCAGCCTTCTCCCGTCTCACTCGTTTTGAGCACGTCATTTTCGAACTTGTCCCATAGAACAACCGGCGCCTGTTGTGCAAGCGAGAAAATTGAGAACAGAGCTTCTACTCCTTTCTCTGTCTCCGTTTGCATAAAGGCGTCGAAGATTTTTGATGCATTCCGCACCAATGACTGCGCGACGCCAGGTGCTTTGTCCTCGTCGGCCCGCTCAACCCGAATGAAGGAGGCAAACTTATCCTTGATAGTTTCTGGCATTTTATGTGCAAGGCTGCTTTTTGCCCACTCGTAAATCACTAGAGCGCGGAATATTTCCCTCCACAGCGCCGCAGCATCCTCCACGGTTGTGGCAGATGTATCGTTAGCGAACCGCTCCTTCGCCAAGCTACACACCCGCCGCCATTGTTCGTGCTGGGACCGGAAAACTACAATGTCATAAGGGTTGCCATCACAGCCTTGCTCTACTGAGTGAACCAGAGCGGATGTCTTTCCTGAGCCGCGTCGACCGAATAAAATTCGCGGCTTAAGTGATAATCTTGAGTCAAACGATTCGTGTAGCGTGAACAGGCGAAATAGAACTGAGCGTTCTATAGCATCTGACGGATTGAACTGTTCAGCACTGATGGGACCAAATGGCTCGCCGTCGGAAAAAACAGTCTTTTGAAACCGGTCAAACTTGGGACCGCTGCCTACCTGTTGCATGTCTCACTTCCCATTTTAAGGATGATGTTATCGAGACACAGCACCGGCGCGATAATCCAGTTTCGTTACACTCAAACACAAGATTTTTTCATTAGCTAGGCTCTACACGACAAATTTATTGCCATTTGTGAAGGCGTTGGTGCATGGAGCCGGAGGGAGTAGCCCGACTGCGGCCAAGCCGTTACGCTTTCAGGAATGCTCTTCAAGCATAACACTGCCCGCCGCCATCGCATCCCGACAGCCCGCTACCGGGTCCAGAACTGGCCAGCCTACGAGGCTGGCCTAAGGCAGCGCGGGGACCTGACGCTCTGGCTCGATGAGGCCGCTATTGCTGGATGGCAAGCACCGCGGCGGAGCACCCCCGAGGGCTAGGCCAGGTACTCGGATGCGGTGATCGGGTTGGTGCTGATGCTGCGGCTTGTCTTCCATTTAGCCCTGCGCCAAGCTGAGGGCTCCACCACGAGTGTGCTGCTGCTGCTCGAACAAACGCTGCGCGTCCCGGGCTACACGACCTTGAGCCGGCGCAGCCGCAGCTTCGCCGGACGGCAGCCAAAAATCGTCCCGCATGGCCCGCTGCATCTGATGATCGACAGCACCAGCCTGAAGCTGGTCGGCCAGGGCGAGTGGGATGAGGAGAAGCACGGCCGGACGCGTCGCTCCTAGCGCAAACTGCACCTTGCTGTGGACGCCGGCAGCGGCGAGATCATCGCCTGCTTGCTGACCGACAATGCCCCGATGATGCCGGTCAGCTGCCAGAGCTGCTGAGGCGATCGAAGGTGAGATCGCGTCCGTGACAGCGGATGGTGCGTACGACGGCGAGCCGGTGTACCAAGCCATCGCCAGTCACAAGCCCGACGCACCGCCGGAGGTCATCATTCCACCACGTGCCTCGGCGGTACCAAGCTCGGGGGACGCGGAGGCGCCAAGCCAACGCGATCGCCACATCCGGCTCATCGCCGAGAAGGGCCGCATGGCTTGGCAAAAAGCGATCGGTTACGGCCGGCGTAGTCTCGCGGAGACCGCGGTCGGTAGATACAAGGCGATCATCGGACCAAAGCTGCGCGCCCGCCTCTTGCCTGCCCAGCCGGGACGGACGCTTCCTGCCGAATGAGATCAGATGGGTTGTGGAGCGGTTGTTCACGTGGCTCAGCCGCTACCGCCGGCTCAATATCGTGTACGACCGCGCTGCAGATCTCGTTGCCGGGCACATCTGGATCGCGATGAACTCCATCATCGCACGCCGTCTCGTCGCCCAAACCCCAGCGCAGCAAGTGGTTTAATCGCGTACAGCCTCTAAAAAGGAGCGGACCGTCGGCCAAAAGTAGTTCGTGCTCTCTCTTTAAACATTATAGTATCGTGTTCCGCTCAAAGATGCGGGCCTAAATCTTTGTGAGATGATCTGTCAGAAGCTGCAGAAGAACCATGGCGAAAAGCATGAAACGTGACGACGAATGAAGCGATATGTGCCGTCACTTTGAAGATTGACATTGCCATATCAATCCTCTTGTCCAATTCGCCTAGGCTCGGTGGCTGATAACCGCGTGCCGGCCCAAGCTGCTGGGTGTAAGCGCGCTCCGCACGTCGATGCAGTACATAAAAACTCCCTGCCGCCAGAGCAAGCAAGAGCATGACCGTGCCGCTTAGAAAAGCGACGGGGACCGTTTCACCTGGCAGCAGCATCGTCACGCCTCCAATTTGTCTAGAAGCTTGGACGCTAGCATATGTAGTACCATAGCCGCGGAAACACCAACCAGCGCCAACGCCAGATAGACACTCCACGTCATTTTCGTTGCTCCCGGGTTGATCACTCCTCCAGCAAAAGGAGTGATGACCGCTACGCCAAGGAACGCCCCGGCGGCCTTATTTAGTATGTCCGCGGAAGCTTTAAGCTTTTCGTTCCGCCGCAGCCTTAGTGTCGCGGGCGAAGGCGCCGCCGCCGGCGGCGCAGCTTGAATGCCTTTCGGAACAGGTTCGGCAGGGTGGCTCTCGTCAAGGTCGAGCATGCGCCGCTCCTCACGCGGCGGCTCTCTAACCGGCGGATCACTCATCGCGGCATGCCCTCACGCATGCGGCAGGAACAGCCCACCCCCCTGACGCCTCCCACTTTGCCACGGTCTAATCGTATGACCCCTTCATTCAGCACAAGGAGGGTGCGCTTCGGCCGGAACTACCCGGCCCGCCAGATGGAGAGGACATACGCTAGGTCCTTCGGCTCCGGGCCCAGCGCATAGATGGCGAGCGGTTCGATGCCGCGACAGGCGCAAAATTCCACGAGCTAGGCTCCGGACTGGGTGGGGAAACTTACTCTAAGTTTTGCTGAAGAACGCTTGAAGTTTCGACGCATCGCCGGCGAGCCGCTCTTCCTCCTTGCGGCGTTGATCTGCCTTGACACGCTTACCAGTCGCCATCCGCTGAACGAAGGCACGACGTGGAGCATCGCGCTCCCAGTCGATCTTCTTCTGCTCGGCGCGATGCTCCTTATCTGTGACACGATGCACCAACTGCACGCCGTCGACCTGGATGATGGCGGCACGCTCAGTGGCCAGACGCGCTTCCTCGATCCGTTTACATTCAGCGGCGGCGAGGGCCTTGAGACGTTCCCGTTCCTGTCGTGCCTTGGCAGCGGCCTTGGCCGCCTTGGCGATCGCAGCCTTCGCCATATCGCAGGGGACGTTGAACCACTCGCCGGAGAGCCGATGTTCATTTAGAGTTTCGTGGGCCGCTCGTTCGACGGCGTAGGCGTCGGATGGCTCTACTCCTATGGAGTACAGCACTGATAGCTTGATGTGGCTGCCGCTTTGTAGGCCAGTCAGACGGCTGCGAGGATCATTGGCAATCCCGACCTTGAAGGGCCCGGTTGCTGTCCCGATCACGTACACGAACTTGGCGGTCATAGCGCTTCCTCAACAAGCGGCCGAACTGCACCTGTACGCTATTTGTTCCGAAAGCGGCCATCAACCTTTTCAGCTCCCGCTGCATCAGTCTTTAAGGACATAGGCCGTCCGGCCACGGTACCGTCCATTTGTTGCTACATAGCATGCATCACCGCCGTGCAGATGGCCTTGATCCGCTCGACCATGGCGTACTGGCATGCCGGTGCGCGTCGAATGCCGACATCGTGACGCCTGACGCGCCTTACCAAAGGTCAGCAAGGCGGCCGGCGATCGCTGCGACAAGGTCGCGGGACATGCGAAACTGATCGAGCGGGTTCACCTTACTAGCTCAAAACAGTATAATCGAAGACTTGCTATAGCGCGCAATCAAAATCAGATAGAGGTTTGCAACATGATCACCGTTGCGACGACCAGTGCAGCTCCAACTTTTCTGTTTTCCTTCACGTATCCTGAGAGAAGAACTGCCGGAACAGGCGGTATCGAGCGAGTTGAAACTTACATTAATCGGTCTGGAGAATTTACAGCGAAAATTACAGGGCGGCTGCTAGAGCCTATCCCGCGCGCCATAGCACCCAACTATAATAGAAAAAGTCCGAATGTCCGCCAACGCAATCTTTTTCCTCATTTACGAGACTCGTTTTGCGAGCACATGACGTTCACCGAAGCTGCATCACTTGCTGAAGAATTAACCTATAAATATGAAGCGGCGCATTTGTGGGGACCTGGCTTTGGAGACGAGGCTGCTGCAGGAATTATGTGGGCTCATATTAACTTCAATCAGCAGATTCAAAATCGTTTGCTAGAAAAAATTGCCAGAGATTGGCACAAGCAAGCGGCAAAGAGAGGCTATGTTATTCGCGTTGAAGCAGTTGGCGTTGCCTATAGTCGTCACGAATTAGCCAAGCTTAAAATACCAGGCCAACTGAAGTTTTTGAACCATGTGCAGTACAAATTTATAATCTCGGACCCCGCTGGCGACGAACGCAGCTATCTATTTTTGGCAGAGGCGGGCCCTCCTCACCCAGATTCACAGTTCAAGCTTTCACATTTCGCCTTCCATGGTATAGAACGTTTAGCAGATGTGTTTTTCTAACATTACGTAAACACTTCTAATGCCATCCAGCATTTTCTTTGAATCAGATGAAGGGGTTTCGGTTCCGGGAAGCGGGTATGGGTCTTGGTGCGCAAGACCTGGACAGCTGGCTGGAGCTATTTGTTAGATAAGGCGCGATATGGAAAGGGGGCTGGGGGAAGTTCGTCATCGACCGCAAGGGCAAAGTGGCGGATTGCGCAGCTATTTGCGTTGCTTCTATTATCCGCAGTGCCAAACCAGACCGGGTACCGCAGTGGCGACTGCCTAGGTTGGATCGGCAAGGCCGCTTGGACCAGCCATTCCGCGTCGAGTTGGCAACCCCGCGAGCCACCCCACCTCTGAGGGGTTGCTACTTGAGAGGATCCCGTCGTCATGACCGAGGACGGTTTGCCCGAACTGCCGCCACGTGCCTTTGCCAAAGCGGATTCGTCGCCGGATACGATTTTCTACGCCGATCCTCGCTTCGTCACGCATATCGACGACGGTGCCATCGCCGCTATAACCAAGCTGTACCACGCGCTCTTCCCGGCCGGTGGCACGGTGCTTGACTTGATGTCGAGTTGGGTCAGTCACTTGCCGGAGAAGGTTGCCTACGCCGAAGTCATTGGCCACGGCATGAATGCAGCAGAGCTGGCCGCCAACCCGCGGCTTGATAGCTGGTTCGTTCAGGACCTGAACAGCGATCCCATGCTGCCGCTCGCCGACGCGAGCGTGGACGCGGTCGGCATCTGCGTCTCGATCCAGTACCTCCAGCGGCCGGTCGAGGTGCTGGGCGAGGTGGTGCGCGTGCTGCGGCCAGGCGGCGTCGTGACGATCACCTTCTCCAATCGCTGCTTTCCTACAAAGGCGGTGGCCATTTGGCAGGGCCTTGAGGGTCAGGACCAATGCGGGCTGGTATCGCTTTATCTACAGCGTGCCGGCTTCCCCAGCGTCGAGGCGCTGGAGCTGGTGTCACCAGGGCGATGGGGCAGGGACCCGCTCTGGGCTGTGATCGGGCGCAAGGGCGAGCGCAATGAGGGCTAGCCGCGCCGGGCGCGTCATTGCGGTGCCGCTCCTCGCTGGGCTGGCGGGCGCGGCGATGGCGTTCGTCGTGTCCGCTTGCTCTGCCGCCGCACCCGACGCGGTGGTGTCGGCCGCGGCGCCGCCCGGCCTCGCTGCAGAGCGGTTTCCGAGGCCGCAACGCCCGGTCGCCCGTATCGTATCCGACCAGTGGGCGAGCGAGGACAGCCGCGAGCGCGCGGGTGAGGCTGCCCGGGTTATCGATTTTCTCGGCATCCGTCCCGGCATGACAGTCGCCGATATTGGTGCCGGTGCCGGCTATTACGTCAGTCGGCTCGCACCTCTCTTCGGCCCCGAAGGCCGGGTTGTTGCTCAGGACATTGAGCGTCGCACCCTCAATCGCCTCGGGCAGCGCGTCTCGCGCGAGCGGCTGGGCAATGTGTCGCTGGTTCTCGGCGAGCCGCATGATCCGCGCCTGGCGCCGCGTTCGATCGACCTCGCGCTAATGGTTCATATGTACCATGAGATCGCGCAGCCTTACGGTCTCCTCACCAACCTTGTCTCGGCGATGCGACCCGGCGGGCGGGTGGCGATTCTGGATGTGGACGGCCCTGTGCTGGCGCATGGTACCCCCCGCGCGCTGCTGTCTTGTGAACTCGCAGCGGTAGGCTACCGGGAAGTGGCATGGCACTGGATCGAGGGGCGGTCGATCTATCTGGCCGTCTTCGAACCTCCAACGGATCCTCCCAAGCCCGAACGCATTGCCCCATGCGGCGCGCAATAACGGTGCCGGCAGGTAGATGCTAACAGCCGGCCACGTGGCCGCATCGCCGTCAGGCTTCTCGCGCAGGCCGGCGACGAAGGTGGTGGTCTTCCAGTGGCCGTGCGGAGTAGCGTC
>NZ_JCACHA010000869.1:0-8057 GCF_059503625.1 Skermanella sp. | reverse complement strand
GAACTACCTTGCCAACTCAGGCTACGCGTTCGACTAAACCTGAAATGCTCTAGCCGCCATGCTCGGTTCGGTTTGGCGCTCCACTGCGGCTGCTCCGTGCCGTGGTCACGGCCTTTGCTCCTACCGATCCCTTCTCGTCGGCGTCGGCCATGCGCCGGTATGGCGCCAACGGTCGACATGCCGAAGGGCAGCAGGCACGTCACCGGACGCACGATGTTCAAGGACAGGAGGCTGAGTTGAGCTTGCAAGCAGACCGCGGTCGACGTTGTGATAAGGCTCGCAGGTTGCCTGTTCGCGGCCGCCTCCTGGCTGCAAACTTCGGTACTCACAGAAAGAAGGCTGCGCGCGCGATGGCTGTTTCCCATGCAACGGGTAGAGTCTTTCACTTCTGGAGGCGGCTGTGGCGTTTGGACACCATCGTGCTATTCGCGTTTGGTCCCGTAGTAATCTTATTGGTCATACTCAACATCAAGATGTTCACCTCGCCTTTTGTCAGTGAGGAACGCAAGGTTTGCGACACGGCCGTTGACGCGCTTCTCAACAGTCGTGACCTAATTGAGGTGCAGCGAGCGGGAATTCTGATTGATCAACTGAGCTGCTCGGTAGCAAGGCGACTGCCACAACCGTAGCTGGTTCTCCTTGGCAGAAGGTCGCCGAAGCCTCGCCGTACCAGGCTGTCGGAAGCCGCTCCCAATGACCTTGCGACGGACCAAGCGGCTCACCTTACGGGATCAGATCAGTGTCGTCTCACCCGGCCGGGCTTACCTCAGCGAGCCACGTTCCTTCTGGCCTTGCGGCTGGCGTTTCAGCGGCACTGCACGCAAGTCAGCAAACCGCGCCGCTCTCGCGCCGACGAGACCAGGTAGCCGCAACGGATGCAGTTGGTGCCAGTGTCATCTGCCACGAAAGGATCAGCAAAAGCCCGCCTGGTCGACCTTGGCGTGTTCTTGGAGCGCTCCGGCTTGATGGCGCGCGGCTTGCGGTTGCTTCCGGTTGGGACATCTGCAGCTATCTCTGCAGGCTCGATCGGCGGCAACAGCGGCTCCCAGCCGGGTAAAAGATGCCCAACCGGCGGGTTGGGCTCTGGGGCCTCCGGTGAGGCAGCAGCTGGCGGCGGGGATGGGGCAGGGCGGACATTGAACCCGTCCGGCCAACTTGCTGCATACGCGGAGGACTTTGGCCAACGAGCCGGCGCTGCTGGCGATGTTGATTGGCCTGATCGGCGATGAATGACCTCGACCATCCGGCTTTGGCCGGCAGCACCCCGCTGCCGAGAGGCAACGTGCAAGACCTCATTGTCTTTGGGCGTTGAGCGCAGGCTTGGTTTGGTCATGCGGGCAAAGACGCGGTCGGCTTCAGACATTCGGTTCCAGACGATATCACTTTGACGATGCAGCAGCGTCGTCGGGGCTTGCGCAACGCAAGCATATCTTGCCGGTACTATTGGTCGAGTAAAATTGCGGTCACTGTCCGAGCTGCTATCGTCTGCTGACAAGCCAGTTTCGAGCAGGACACGGAGGTTTGTCGCTGCCCGCTTCGGCGTACTAAAGCAATCTATACCTTATCGAGGTAAAGCATTCGGCAATCCGCTAGGCGCACAGGTCCGCCGCTTGAGATGCAACAAGGGCCCGGGCACTGTCGAGATCTGCCGGGCGCCCCATGAGATAACCCTGTCCCTTAACTACGCTCAAAGCTTCCAGCGTCCTGAACTCCCCATCGGTTTCGATGCCCTCCGCCACGATCTGGTAGCCTGTCTCCTGGGCAAAGTAGATGTGATCATCCGTCATCGCTCGCCTGGCGGGGTTGGTATCGACCGACCGGGTCAGACCCGTGTCGAGCTTGATGATGTCGGGCTGCAGTTGAACGATGTGCTGCAAGCTGGAGTAGCCCGCGCCAGCGTCATCAATGGCAAGCCTGGCGCCCCGCCTCCTGAGAGACCCAAGCGCACTCCGCAGGTGATCATAGTTCTCGACCTCGGTGTGTTCGGTGATCTCCAGAACAAGCCGATGCTGGGGAGCGCCGCCGATCGCCGCTTCCATCCGGTCGCTGACGATCGCGGCCGGCGAGGCATTGACGGAGATGAAGACCTGGTCGGGCAGCACCCCGAAGGTACCCATGGCCCTCCGCATGACCGCCAACTCGAGATCCACCCCGCAACCTGCTTTTGCCGCCTGATCGAACCACAGATCCGGCGAGCGGTAAGGCTCCGGCGAAAAGCGGCATAGGGCTTCGAACCCGACGACACCCAGGGGCGTGAAGCTGAAGATCGGCTGGTAGACGACCGAAAACAGCTCATGTTCGATTACCCGCGCGATCTCGCGGCGCGATCGCTCGCGCTCCTGCTCGGCGTCCAGGTCCCGGCTGATCTGATGGGCCGCCAGTACTCGGGCCGGGAGGGGTCGGGCTTATCGCTCATCCGAATGAGATTCTCCACTCATATGGCTGGGTGAACATGCCTCAGTTATATCAGACTAGCAGCGTCAGATGCGGCGTAGCACCTCAAACGCCATCGAAGCTCTTTTGCAATACGCCGCAGTGGCCGGGCCAATAGCGGCAGCCTCGCGGCCGATCCGCTCGGCCGCGCAATCCACCGCGGATGTGGATGGCAACGCGCTCGCCTTTGTGGAACAGCTCCACCGCCCGGGCGGTGACGCAGGCCTCGACCTGCTGGCGCAGCAGCCGGTGCGGCGCCGAGGAGAAGTGGCTGTCGACATCAACATGATAGTCGAGCTCGACCCGGCGGATGCGCCATCCGGCATAGACGAAGGCTCGGCTGGTAGGCGCCGCCTGCTGACAGGCGTCGAGATCCGGACCGGCAGTGATTCGGATGCTGCCCGCCTTTGATCTGGATGGTCGGCGCGGCTCAGTAGAGTATCCGCGTCCGCAACCCGACAACGAGCGCGTTGCGCCCTGGCCTTTCGCTTGGGTTCCAGATGTGCGTGATCACAGGCTGAAGGTCGAAGCCGGGCGCGATCTCGGCGAGGTAGGTCAGCTCCAGGTTAGTCTCCGAGGTGCGCCGGCTCACCAACGCTTCTGGATCGAGCCGCTGGAGGTCTTGGTCGAAGCGGCGTACCCCTGCCGAGTAGCGCGCGTGAATGACGCTGAAGCCGAAGCGGTCATGGGGCCTCCCAGGCACGAGATTGGCAAAGACCATCCCGCCGTCGATATAGAAGCCGATCGTGCTGCGGTCCGACGGTGCGACGGAGACACGCCCGAAGATTGATACGCCCGATAACGCGTCGCCGCCCGCGGGCCGCCAGAGCTGCTGGTCAAGCACGGCGTAGAGCCCGCCTGTGCCCCGGCGCCGCAGAGGTACGCCGGAGCCCGAAGGGTCAGCGAGGAACGAACCATCGGCGGCACGGCGCTGGTTGTCGAAGCGGCCGAGATGTGCCCAGCCGCCGAGCTTGACCTTACCAGCAAGCCCCTTCGCACCTGTCGCCTGGTTCCGCCGAAAGCGCGCCTCTGCGAAAAACAGCCCCGGGTCCCGCACGCGGAAGTCGGTGTTGTACCGGTTGCGGACTTGGTCGTCGTCATCACCCAGACGGGAGACACGGCCATTGAACAATGCCGCGCGGAAGTTGGAGTGTTCGTTCGGCTCAACCCGGACGAGTACGCCAGGTGTAGCCAACGGGAAGGCTGGCCCGCCACCTGGCAGGTTGAGTGCGCTGATCGTCGGGAAGTCGCTCTGGAGGAACAACGGCGACAGGTCGGAGAAGAAGAACTCCACATCGGCCGCGAGCTGGCCTGCGCGCAGCCGCACCAGGCCGTTGCCAATGCTTTGCTCGAGCCACAGCTCGGAGAGGCGGATCCGCGGCATGGCCTCGATGGCGGCGATGGTGTTCACGCCCCCCACGTAGTCGCGCCGGATCCGGCCGGTGTTGTGGATGAAGAAGCCGTTCGCATAGGCACGCAGGCCCTGGATGCCGGCGAGGCGCTCGAAGTCGACCTGCAGCGAGGGCTCGAACAAACCTTGACCGACCCAGCCCCGCCGTTGCCCGCCGCGGACATTACCGAGGGTGTCGGCAATATAGGATAGGCGGACTTCAACGCCGCGCTCAGAGAGGCGCTGCACTAGGCCGGAGGGATCGCCGCCGTCAGGCAAAGTGTTCCGCAGGGTGGACGCGACCGGCCCATCCGAACGCGGGCCCTGCTCGGGGATCTGCGCGCAGGCCGGGCCCGCCGCGAGCGCGACGAGCACCGCGAAACCAGGGAGTAGGGAGTGCCGGAGGTAGGGTGCGGCGCCGGCCGAGCCTGAGATCCACCCGCTTACTGACCTCTTGGGACCCACTGCCGTAGTCGGAGCTGTATCATGATGCAGCACGGTGGCGGCAGTTCGAGCCATGTCCCGCAGCCGATCGCCGGGGCGCTTCGAGCTGAACGTCTGCCAGAGGCGGCGCGCGCTGTTTGTCACTTCGACAGCCTTGCGGCGAACGGCGTCCCGAGCGGACCATAGTGCTCCCCGCGGTCAGCACATGCCGCCCCATGATGGTGTCGGAAGCTTTGGCCCTGTGATCTCAGCGGCGCGGTCATCATATCCTCGGATCAGCGCTGCAATAGAAGCCCGGCGATGGCCAACATCCCGGCCCGCCACGGGACCTCGTTCTACCCGCTCGGCAGATCTGACGTTGCGCTAAAGCGCTCTCAGGCCAAGCCAAGAAAGGTGGCCAGAGACAGGAGCGCCCCGGCACCGCCGAGGGCCGCACCCACCCAGACGAGCATGACCGTGCCGGTGATGATGGCGGCCGAGGCGATGACGATGCCAACCTGCAGCAGGGCCGACGCCGCGTCGAAGCGGCCGTCGAGCCGCATCGCCTCGTCCCGCTCCGCCTCCGCTTGCTTGGCTCGGGCCATCAGCTCGCGTCGGCCCTCGTTTGTCTCCGGCTCGGTCTCCCAGCGATCGATGTTGGCCCGCCACCGCTCGAGCATGCGCTCGGCGTCGGCCTCGCGACCAGGGCGCGGTGCCATCAGTGGCAGCAGGTCGGACAGGCCGCGGAGCGTCGTCTGGCGCACGGTCTTCGCCTGGAAGAACGACCACAGGTTGGCGCTCTCGACATTCTTCAGCTGCGCCTCGGTCTTGGCGTCGTCCCCCGCCACCTCGGTGAGCGCGAGGGCCAGGGCCAGGGCGGCGATCAGCAGCGCGACCTTCCTGTTGCTCTTGGCCTCCTCGACGGCCTCGGCGGCGTTGACCATGGCTCCGCACTCCCACCGGTTAGGCGCGCCTCATACCCACATTCGCCGCGAAACGGCAGGGTGAGGCTTCACCATGGTGGAACAAGAAATTCCACTACGGCCCTCGCGTGGAAGCAGGCCTGAACTTGGCGCCCAACTAGCAGCTCGTGGTGAACCCGGCCTACAACGCCGACCGCGGTCCGGTGAATACCTTCGAGCTCCGTACCCGGAGCAAGGACCGCCGCGAACTAAGGAGCTTCCTATGATTCTGTTCCGAAATGGCGAGCTTGCGCGTCAGCTCTGCCACCGGCGCGCTCAACTCGGCCTGTTTCAGCACCGCTACGATCTGCTCCACCGAAAATCGCCGCTTCATGGCCAATCTCCCCACCCGTCATGAGGAAATCCGCCGAAAACCTAACACCAGACCCGGACCACTTTCGCCGTGTCACTTCACGGTAGTTGTAGGTTTCCGAACTTCAATTCTTCCGTCAGTATGTCAGCGCTTCCGCCTCAGTCATCGGTGTCAAAGATCGGGACGAAGCCGCCGTAGATCATGCGCTTGCCGTCGAGGGGCATCTCGCCGTCGGGCTTCATCCGCTCGTCCGCTTTCATCTTCGCCTCTGCCGCGTCGCACGTCGCCCTATCCGGCCAGACGATCCAGGAGAACACCACACTCTCGTCCGCCGTCGCCTGCACGGCGCGTTTGAAATCAGTGATCTTGCCATCTGGGACGTTATCGCCCCAGCATTCGACGATCCGCTCGGCCCCATATTCCTTGAACATCGGCGCCACCTTCTCGGCCATTGCGCGGTACGCTTCTTTCTTTGCGGTAGGAACAGGAATCACAAAGCCCTGGATGTATGGCATGTCGCTATCCTCCCCTACCCAATACGGCGGTACATGCATTATGCGCGATATGCTGCGGCCGCCAAAGCGCTCCGGCCAGTGCTAGGAGAAGGTGTCACGCGGGTGTCACACCCAGGTGTTAACGGCACGCATCATGCGACTTCCAGCATCTGCGGGAGCGGCTGACACGCGTCCCCGGTGGCGGGCTCGCTAGACCGGATGTCCGTCTGAGGCAGGCTCCCGCCGCCTCAGACGAACCTCTGGTCTAGGTGAGGTTCAAGTCACCCGCACTGGGACTCGGTGCCAAGCCGCGCTCAAGTAGCCTTTGAAGTTCCAAACATCGTCGGGCAGCGACGGCTGGGTCTGCCCGGCTGAATCCCAGGCGCGTACGGTCAACTCGTGCTCGCCCTTCGGCAGGTCCAACGCCGCCTGCCAGAAGGTCCAGCTCCAAGGAGTGTCCGGCCTGTGCTCCAATTCGGCCTGCCGCCAGCTCTGGCCTCCGTCGGCCGAGACATCCACGCGCGTGATCTCGCGCGCAGTGGCGATGGCGTAGCCACGAAGCGTTGCCGGGCCGGCTCTCAGTGCAGCATGCGGCGTCGGCTCGCAGATGGCAGCGTTGAGCGGCATGTCGTAGATTGTGGCACCCTTCGCCCAATCGACTGTCTCCGTCGTCATGCTCGGCGGCAGCAGCTTGTAGTCGCGCTGCTGCATGTGGTTGTCCGACGGTCGGTTCTGCACGGTGATGCCGGTGAGCCATTTGACGCTCCTCACTCCGGCGAAGCCTGGCACCACGGCGCGCAGCGGGAAGCCATGCGCGGGCGCCAGCTTCTCGCCATTCATTTCGAAGGCTAGCAGCACCTCAGGCGACATCGCCTTAGTCATCGGGATGGAGGCGCCGAAATGGAAGCGGCCTTCGCCTGGCAATTCGACCTCATCGCAGGCGGCGAAGGCGACGTGTAATGTAGGGTCATCCTCCGCCTCGGCTGCGCGTAACAGGTCGGCAAGCGCGATGCCCGTCCATTCGGCATTGCCGATGGCTCCTCCGGCCCAAGGATTGCCCAAGACGGGCCGCACCTGCTGTAGATCGGCGCGCCGGTTACCGGCACATTGTACCACTGCGGTCACGCTGCGGCGTGGGAAGCGGGCACGCAGTTCGGCAACCGACAAGTTGAGCGGTGTTCGGATCCGGCCGTCCACCCGCAAGCGATGCTCGGCCTCTGATATTTGCGGTATGTTGCCATGATTGCGCACATAAAAATCGGGTTGCGCTGTGAGAAAGGCTGAACGCAGCCGCATAAGGGGTGGCTCAGCGTTGTAGGGCACCTCGGAATGTACAATCAGATCGCGCTTGATTTGAACTGGCTTATTCATAGCCGCCCCCTCAGATTGCAGAGGAACGCTGAACCAGGCCACCGGGTCGCAGTCGGAACCCGTTCCCCGCGGTAGAGGCTCAGCTCTGGCTGGCCAGCTTATCCACTTGCCTCGGACAAGGAGACCCGGGCAACAACAAGGCGCGTCCGAGCAAACACTTACGGCAGATGTTTGAATGGCCCCGGTTGCCTTACTCCAAACACTGGCACGACACGCCATCGCCGCAACGCGGTGTTCTCCTACTGAGGAATGAGGAGGACACGATTATGTACGACGAAATGATCACGGCCTTCCCGGAGCCGGCTCCCTACGGGGAAGTTCTTTTAATCTATCCGGAGCCCGTCTACGTCGAGCCCGAAGTTTGGATTGGCGCTTACGCACCCATTTACGCCGAACCGGTGTATGACCCCTATGCGCCCATTCATATCGAACCGGTCTATGATCCTTACGCGCCTATCTACGTCGAGCCGGTCTATGATCCTTACGCGCCTATCTACGTCGAGCCGGTCTACGATGCTTACGCGCCCATCTACGGCGAACCGGTCTATCTCTAAGCTCGACTTTGGCCATTTGCGGTGAGGGCGTCGAAGCGGGCTGCCGGCTAGGATGATGCGTTCCCGCCAGGAGACGCCATCATGCTTTGCCTGCCGACCCGCTTCGCCGCGGTGATC
>NZ_JCACHA010000868.1:0-8062 GCF_059503625.1 Skermanella sp. | reverse complement strand
ATTCGACGTTCCCGCCGATGTCATGCCGGATCTGCCTGAGCGGATGATGCACCCGGTCGAGACAGCCACCGGCGCCGCTGCATTGGCTGATGAGGCTGTCAGAAGACTGGGGCTGGCCGGTCTGCCGGAAAGTTTGCAGGCCGGGAACCAGCCTTCCGGTCCGGTGTTCGTCCCCTCCGGACTGGAAAAGGTGCTGACCGATTACGCGGGGCGGACCGCCGGTCTTCTTGCGGAGTTTCCGGAGGCGCCGTCATGCTGCGATCCCGGCGCCATCCTTGAGGATATCCGAACGGGAGGGCCGACCGAACCGATACTGGGGGCAGCAGGGGGAGCGGAGACCGGCGCTGCCGCCCGGCGTCTTGCCCCCTTCTTCATTTCCGATGCGCTCGCCCTGGCCGGTGACCTGTCGGCAGTCCAAGCCGGGAACGCTGGGGAAAGAAGGTCTCTGACCACGCCTTGGGGAAGGATCCTGATCGGATCGGCCGTTGACGATCATCATCCGATCGATTCGGATGTCATTCTGATCCTCGATCCTGCCGGCAACGACACCTATGCCTTCTCCAACCCTGTCGTGAACAGCCAGTTGACGATCCTGGACCTGAAGGGGAACGACCGTTACGTCGGCGATTCGCTTGCGGTTCGGGCGCTGGTCGCTCTGATCGATCTAGACGGCGACGATATGCACGACGGAACCATCGGAGCGCAGGGAGCGGCGCTGGGCGGCGTGGCGCTGTTGCTCGACCGGTCGGGCAATGACCGGTATGCCGCACGGACGTTCTCCCAGGCATCAGCGGCGGAGGGAGTTGCCGTTCTGATCGATGGAGCGGGAGACGACAGCTTCGAGATAGACGAGCGCGGCCAAGCGTTCGGCCAGGTCGGCGGAACGGCGCTGTTGTGGGAGCTTGGCGGCAACGACCGGTATCGTGCCGGCGGGCCGGACGATACCCTTGGACGCGATGCGCGTCTCAGTCAGGCGCAGGGTATGGGTACCGGTTTGCGGGCCAGCCACGGCGGAGGGATCGGCATCCTGCGCGACGACTCCGGAAACGACTCCTACGCGGTCGAGATGTTTGGCCAGGGGGCCGGCTATTTCCAGGGAATCGGCGTGCTGTCGGACGCGGCGGGTGACGACCGCTATGACGGTGTCCGTTATGTCCAGGGCGCCGGCGTGCATGGCGCCATCGGGCTTTTGACGGATGGCGGCGGCACCGATTCATATCTGGCCGTGCAGGGCGTCGGCCAGGGCATGGGGCTCGACATGGGTCTGGGTGCCCTGGAAGACGACGGCGGCGACGACGCCTACGAGGCTGGAAGCCTGGCGCAGGGGGCGGGCACCGCCAACGGCATGGGGTTCCTGCTGGACGGCGGCGGTTCCGACCGTTTCTCGCTCGGCTCGAACGGCTGGGGGCAGGGCCATGCCGCGCGTGGCCTGCCCGGACCGTCCTTCCTGATCGGCGCGGACGGCTCCGACGGGTTCACACGAGGAGGCGAGGCCGTTGCCGTAGATTTGGAGCGGATCGACGGGCCGGCGGGTGGCGTGCCCTACCGGCGCGATCCGCCCGGCGACTATGCCTGCCCGGCGTTTGCACCGGCGCCGGTTCCTTCGGTCGGTCCGGGCGAAGTGCCGGACGACCTTACCGGATTGATCAGGCGAAGCGCACCGATGCACGGACAGGGTGCTGAGGCCATGATCGCCCTGGAGTCTATCGGGCGCCTGCTGCCCGGCCACGTCCCGGAATTGCTTCGGGCGGTACCGGACCGTGACTTCGCGACGGCCTTCTCGCTGCTTCAGGCGATCCGCTGCCATCTGCTTGCCGCTTCTCCCGAATACCGGTCCGCCGCCTGGGATGGCGTGCTGATGGACATGGCTGCACGCCATCCCGTCAGCCAGCCCTGGCTGCACGCCCGTCTGATGGCGCTTTCGCGTCCATCCGGGTCTTCGATGCAGGATGGCAGGCTCCGCGAAGTTATCGGGCGACTGGCGTCGCATCCCTCCTGCGCCGCCCGGTCGGCGGCCTTGGAACTCGCCCGCGGCGCGGTCGAACCGGGCATTCCGCTGCCCGAGTGGCTGGAAGGGCCGGTCCGCAACGCTCTCGCCGACCCATGCCTGCGCCTGCCGGCCGAGGCTCTGCGGCTGCTCGACCGGATCGGCGATCCGGTCTCAACCGCGCGGTTCTCGGACCTGATCGGGCAGTTGCCCAAGTTTCTCTCCGATCCCGCAATCCGGGCCAGCCTCCAGCCGCCGCCGGGATAAGGACCGGGGCGGCAATCAGGGGACCGGCGTCATGACCAGCCAGTCGCTCCAGCGGTCGTCGCGGCCAGCCGGGCCGACGCGGATTCGGACCTGTCCATAGGGCAGGATGTAGTTCTTCCAATAGGCCGGGTCCACCGGCCCCAGCTCCCTCGACGTACCCGTGGTCTCCAGCTCTCCCTTCAGGCTCAGCAGCCCGTCTCCGGCCTGATACTGGATGACATAGTCGGCATCGGGCTTGCCGTCCCACGCCATACGGAAGCCGTGGGCGACCGCGTCCAGCGTCACCGGCCCGCTCGTGGCGGGAACGCGCCAGACCGGGGCTTCCGCACCGCCGTCATGGGCGACCGCTGCAGGAAGCACGATCCTGCGGGACGCGAAAGCGGTTTCCAGCGGCCGGGAAAGCCGCGCGACGATATCCGGATGCTGGCCGGCAAGGTCGCTCCTCTCTCCCGGATCGGCCTGGAGGTCATAGAGCCTCCGGCCGGCCACGACGCCGTCCAGGTGGAAGAGGTGGAGTTTCCACCGGCCGTCGATGATGGCGCTCCGGAACTCCCGGATGGCGTCCGGGTCGGGTTCCTGGAAGCCGGCCTTGCTGGTCAACCCCATCCAGGAATATGCGGCGGCCGTGCCTGGGCTCAGCAGGTCGCGCCCTTCCAGCGGCATCCCGGGTTTCATGCCCAGCCGGCTCATCACCGTCGGCATGATGTCCCGGTGGTCGGTCGGCGCGTCGATGACCTGACCGCCCTTCGCCGCGGAAGCACCTTCCGGAACCCAGACGAAGAGCGGAATATGGACCAGTTCTTCATACAGGTGACCGTCATGGGTGGTCGAGGCGTGACCGACATGACCACGCTCCAGGTGCTCGTCCCCGTGGTCGGCGGTCACCACGAGGATGGTGTTCGCCGCCAGTCGGCTCGATTGGAAGAAGCTCCAGAACTCTCCGAACCACGAGTCGAACTCCCGGTAGGTCGCCGCATGGAGCGCCGCCACGGCGGCGGCGTCGGTCGGTTCGAAGGCGACCGTTCCGCTCCGGATGGTCAGCTGGTTCATGACCGCCTCCATCCGCGCCAGTGCGGCCTTGTCGCCCGCCGGCAACAGGGCTTCCAGGCCGGGCATGGATCCCGGCGGCGGCTTGTACGGCAGATGTGTGCCGAGATAGTGGTACCAGAGCGCGAAGGGTGAGCGTGCGTCCCCCTGCCGCCGGAGCCAGGGAACCGGCTCTTCGCCCGGTTCGATCGCCAGTCCCAGCCCCCGGAAGGTATCGATCTGCATGAAACTCTGAAGCCCTGTTACCCGCCAGCCGGCATCGGACAGGGTTTCGAGGGGCGTCTTCCAGTCGGACGGGACCGATTGGCGCTGCGCATGGACCCCCTGGGCGAAGGAACCGGTACCCGTCAGCACCGAGATGACGTTGGGCGCCGTCCAGGCCGAGATGGTCCGGTGGCTGGAGAAGCGCAGCCCGGAGCGCGCCGCCGCCAGCAGATTGGGCGTCACATCGGGCCTGATGAAGTCGGCGCGAAAGCTTTCCACCGTCAGGACGATCAGGTTGAGCCGCTCCGGCTTTCCGTACCGCGTCCAGGTGGCGTATCCCGCCCCGCCGAGCAGGAGCAGGGCGGCGGCGATGCTAGCGAAAAACCAGCGGCGTGACATGGGGGATCACCGGGTAAAGGACGAAGGGAAGGGTGATCCATACGATCACCCTGCAAAGGTGACGGATGCCGGAGCAAGGGCTGCCGGCCCGGACCAGAACCATCAGGGCGAATCCGCCGGGCAAGACCGGTGTTCCGGCCCAGACCGGAGGCGGCACGTCCGGAAGCCCGCCCCAGCCGGTCGCCAAGCCCAGGACGAGATAGGCCAGCGCCGCCAGTTGAAATGCCAGCGCGGCGCCGATGACCAGGGGGAGGTGGAAGGGACCTGAAGCCCCGCGCCGCAGTCCCACTCCAGCGGCCATCAGCGCACCGGCGGCGCCGGCGGTGCCATTGACAGCCATGTCGCGCAAGCCGTAGGTGCGACTGGGGTGGAGACCCTGGAGCATTTCGTCGTGAATCCCGAAGATCAGGGTGATCACGACGGTTGCCGCCGTCAAAGGCGCGCCTCCCAAGTGGTCGGAAAGCGCCCGGCGCAGCACCAGAGCCAGCAGGAAATATTGCGGGACGTGGATGCGCTTTGCGGGATATTCAGGATCCGTGAGGGCCAGTCCCAGCAAGGCCAGCGCAAGTCCTGCGATCAGAAGAACGGGATTTATCCGGATATCACGCCGTCCAACGACAATCCATCCGCCCGCCAGGACCAGTGCCGACGCGAGTGCCGCGAAGGGGACCAGTGCCGCCCGTCCGGCGCCGATCGATTCGACCAGAACAGCCCAGAGTTCGAAGGTATTGACGTACGCTATCACCAGCAGCGCCGCCAGCGGATAGAGCAGTCTTCCCGAGCGGGACCTTGGCTCCGTGGCTGGATCCCTGTCGGTCATCGCAGGGAAGCGCAAGAAATTAACGGTTTATTCATAAACATAAAAGCCTTCTAAACCAAAGAACACGATAATGATTAAAGTCAAGAATACGTCGACTCAACAAAAATGTTGGTGACGATATTTGGGCAAGCGATCATAAAAAGGATCGGGGCTGAATTCCGCTGCATATCTGAATACTTAGACATAGAACCATCATGCCCGCAAAGGACCGGACGCCGCCTTCATGTCATATGCGGAACTTACATACAGGTCGCACAACCCTTTGAAACGGCTGGTTCAGGGCAATCGCTATCGAGCCATGCTCCGGCTGGTCGATCCGAAAGCGCCGGTTTCGGTGCTCGACTATGGCTGCGGCGACGGTTTCTTCCTGCGCCTGCTGCGTGACAGGGGCGTATCGCCCGACCGGCTGGTCGGGTTCGAGCCTTTCGGCTCCATGGCCGCACAGTTCCCCGCCGGTCCCGGCTGTCCGGACCTGATCGGGGACCCGGCCGGCCTGGAGAGATTGGCGGGACGGCGTTTTTCCCATATCTTCTGCATGGAAGTGCTGGAGCACCTGGACGATGCCACGATCGAGGTCGCCCTTGACAGGATCGCCGCCCTGGCGTCTCCCGAGACAAGGATCGTCATGACCGTTCCCTGCGAACTGGGGCCGGCAGGCGCAGTGAAATGCCTGTTCCGCAAGGTGCGCGGAACCGAGGATGTCGGTTGGCAGACCATCCGGTCCGTCCTGCTGGGCGATCCACCCGCCAGGCTGGTCAGCGATACGCCCGAAGGACCCTATATCTATTCCCATATAGGCTTCGACCACCGCCGTCTGGCGACTCGGCTGGCCGGCCGGTTCCGGATCGAGCGGACCGTCGGCGTGCCGTTCAGCAGACTGCCCGCCATGGTCAACAACGAAACCGCGTTCCTTTGCCGGTTGAGACAGGACGCAGAACCATGAATGGCCCGATGCCGCCGGCCAGTCCGTCCCCCGACCTCGCGCCCGTGCTGGTGCTGGGAGCAAGCAGCCTGGTCGGTCCCTTCCTGGTCGAGCGGCTGACGGATGCCGGCCGGACCGGCATATGCACCGGCCGCCGCTCCGACTCCGGCGAAACCCGGTTGACTCCCGCGTTCACGTGGCGTCGCCTCGACGTCACGGACCCTGCCGACTGGGCGGTCGAACCGGGGACGGCGGTGCTGTCGCTCCTGCCGCTCTGGCTTCTGCCGGCGCTACTGCCACGCCTGTCGTGCGCCGGACAGATCGTCGCACTGGGATCGACCAGCGTGCTCGTGAAATCGGACAGCGCCGATCCGGCGGAACGGGATCTGGCGCGCCGGTTGGGTGAGGCCGAGTCGGAGATCGTGGCCTTCTGTGGCTCGGCCGGCCTGCGCTGGACGATCCTGAGACCGACGCTGATCCATGATGGCCGCCGCGACGCCAATGTGACGGCCATCGCAAGGGTCATCAGGCGCTTCGGTTTCTTCCCCGTGGGGGCTCCCGCCTCCGGTCTGCGTCAGCCGATCCATGCCGACGACGTTGCGGCCGCCATGCTGGCCGCACTCGACAACGACCGGGCAGCGGGAAAATCGATCAATCTGCCCGGTAGCGAGACACTTACGTACAGGGAGATGGTCCGGCGCGTTTTCGCCGCTCTCGACCGTCCCGTACGGATCGTGCCCCTTCCCGTTCCCCTGCTTGCGGCGGGGATCGGGCTGGTCCGGAGAGTGACCGGGGTCGAGTATAGCCCCGCGCTGTTCGCGCGGATGAACCAGGACCTGTCGTTCGACGACAGCGAAGCCGTCCGGTGCCTGGGCTATGCGGCGCGGCCCTTCCGTCCGTCTTTCCCGCCGCTTTGATCGGTGCCGATGGATTGAAGCGCGCCGGTCCGCCGGAACAGGGCCGCCATAGTGCCGACCGTCGACGTCTTTATCAGACTGGCGAGCCGAATTACGAAATAGCACCATACCAGTAGGTTGACGGCCGTCAGGAAGAGATCGGGATACAGGCCCGTGAAGTTCTTGCGGAAATACTGAGTAAAACCGCGTGCCTTGTACCATTCGATCCGCACGGCCGACGCATCGCTCGTGCTCTTGTAGTGGACGATGCTTACCTGGGGTACGAACAGGACGCCGCCGCCCGCTTTGGCGATGGAGAAGCAAAGATCCAGGTCTTCCACATGGAGATAGTAGCGCTCGTCCATTCCCCCGATCAGCCGGTAGTCGTCAAGCGGCATCAGCATGCAGGCGCCGCTCACCGCCGGCACCACGCCGGTCTGCTCCGGCAGCGGCTGGTCGTGCTGGTTGAGCCGGCGGAAATAGGGGTGGTTCGGGGCCAGCCGGTCCAGCCGCAACGCTTCGACCAGCGTCAGCCACGGCGTCGGCAGCTCGCGGCGGGAACCGCGCTGGTCGGTACCGTCCGGATTGACGATACGGCAACCGGCAACCCATGGGCGGACGGCCCCCTCGGTCGCCTGGATCAGGTCGCGCAGTGCATCGCGCTGGAGAACGCAGTCCGGGTTGAGAAGAAGCAGATATTCTCCGCAGGCATTCCGTGCGCCCAGATTGCAGGCGGCGGCGTAGCCGATATTGCCATGACCCGTAAGCACGTTCAGCCGCGGATCGGCGAGGGCGCGGACTTTCAGCGCTTCGGTCACCTCTTCGGGATTGCCGTTGTCGACTAGGATCATCTCGAGATCGATGTTTTGCGCCAGTACCGCATCGATCGCTTCGTCCAGCTCCGGGCCGGTATGGAAACTGACCATGACGATGCTGACCTGGATGGCCTGCGGTGCCGGGGCGGCTTCCAGTCCTGTGGAAGCGGCGGATGGGACAGGCGCACGGCGGCGCCTCGTATCGAGATAAACAACCTTGTTCATTGAAATGGTCCGATTGAGAAAATGTTAAATTTTTCTAAAGTTTTCGATAGGCGAGAGCACTTTCCCGATTGGGTCGCTTTTCCTCCTTAGCGCGTCGGGGAAGGATGTGCGGGTTGGAGGTCGGCCGGCGGAATGTCCGGTGGTGCGAGCGGCCGGTTTCTGGACCGCCTGCCGAGCAGGCCGCCGATCGACCAGTCCATCCGGCTCGCAAGACCGGTCACCGAGACGACGCGCCGCGCCTGGACGATCCGGCGGCTGGCGAGGACGTCGCCGATGCCGCCAAGTGCGTCGCGCAGCCCGCGCAGCATGGCGCCCGCCTCCCCCAGGAGGAGCGCACGCAGCAGCAGCAATGCGTTGAGCACTGCATGAACGGGCATGAGCGGCACCAGCAGCACGGCGGGCATGTTCTTGACGAACATCCAGATCCGGTTGCGTGTGCTGTGATACGTGGCGAAGGCGCTGCGCCGCCCCGTGATCGCG
>NZ_JCACHA010000867.1:0-8086 GCF_059503625.1 Skermanella sp. | reverse complement strand
AACCTCACGACACACCATCGCGAAAATTTGGCGCGTCTTCAACTCAACATCCTCTCAGACCAGGAGCCGAAGAGTTCGACCGGCGGTCGGCAAGTGTTGGGCTACGGCCCTACAAACACTGTCCTGGCAGGCCAAGCTCAAAGGCAGCCGGTATCACCGGGAATTCAGGCTTAGCTGAACGCCTTGAATGTGATGAGGGTGAAGGTGTCCTTCACCCCCGGCAGCGTCTGGACCTGCTCGGTCACGAAGCGGCCGATGTCGGTGTCGTCGTCCAGATAGCACTTCATCAGTAGGTCGTACTGGCCGGAGGTCGAGTGGACCTCCGACACCTGTTCCACGTCCTGTACCGCGCGGTCCGCAACCTCGTACGCTTGTCCGAGATCGCATTTGACCATGATGAAGATGGTCTGCATGGCGGCAACGCCCTTCTTACGCTTCCGGAGTGGCGACCGGGCGAGCCCGGCGCAGCAGGAAGGCCGGGATGTGATCGCCGAAGCCGATCACGACCTCGTCGTCGTCATCCTCGTCACGGCGGCGGCGGCGGTCGTCGCGGCGCGGCGGCGGTGCATCGCTCCGCATGGCCTCGACGCGCTGTTCGCGCTCGGGCCGGGCAACCTCGCGTTCCGGCCTGACGGCTTCGCGCTCCGGACGAACCTCCCGCTCGACGCGCACTTCGCGGTCCGGCCGTGCTTCCCGCTCAGGTCGGGCTTCCCGTTCGGGACGCGGTGCGCGGCCTTCGGCGCGGGGCTGGCGGCCGTTGCTCGACGCTGTTTTGGCCTCGTCGCCATCCTTGCGGGTCCGGCGGCGGCGGCGGTCGGACAGTTCCTCGAACTCAGCCAGCTCGATCCCGTCGATCGAGATCAGCGGGATCTCGCGCTTGATCAGCTTGGAGATCGCGGCGACCTGCTTGCCTTCTTCCGGGTTCGCGATCGTGAAGGCGCGGCCCAGCTTGCCGGCGCGGCCGGTACGTCCGATCCGGTGGACGTAGTCCTCGGCATGCAGCGGTGTGTCGAAGTTGAAGACGTGGCTGAGGCCGGCGATGTCGATTCCGCGCGCGGCGACGTCGCTGCACACCAGCAGGGTGATCTCACCCTTCTTGAACTGGTCGAGCGTTTCGGTCCGCTTGCTCTGCGGCATGTCGCCGTGGAGCGCGCCGGCGTTGAAGCCGTGCTTCTCCAGGCTCTTGTGCAGGATCGTGACGTCGCGCTTGCGGTTGCAGAAGATCAGCGCGTTCTTGACGTCTTCCGTGCCGAGCAGGTGGCGCAGGGCCTTCCGCTTGTCTTCCGGCTGAACGATGGTCAGCGCGTGGGTCACCGTTTCCGCCATCGAGGCAGGCGGCGAGACCGAAACTTCGCGCGGGTTCATCAGGAAGGTGTCGGCGAGGCGCTTGATCTCCGGCGGCATGGTCGCGGAGAACAGCAGCGTCTGGCGCATCTTCGGCAGCAGGCCCACGATCCGCTCGATATCGGGGATGAACCCCATGTCGAGCATCCGGTCGGCCTCGTCGATCACGAAGATCTTGATGTCGCTGAGCAGGATGTTGCCGCGCTCGAACAGGTCGATCATGCGGCCCGGTGTCGCAATCAGCACGTCGACGCCGCGATCCAGCTTCTTGATCTGGTCGCCGAACGATTCGCCGCCGATCAGCAGCGCCATGGTCAGCTTGAGATGCTTGCCGTAGGTCTCGAAGTTTTCCGCGACCTGGGCCGCGAGCTCACGCGTCGGTTCCAGGATCAGCGAGCGCGGCATCCGCGCCCTTGCCCGGCCGTTGGCCAGGATTTCGATCATCGGCAGCGTGAAGCTGGCGGTCTTGCCGGTGCCCGTCTGGGCGCAGCCAAGAACGTCGCGCCCTTGGAGTACCCAAGGGATCGCCTGTTCCTGGATCGGAGTAGGTTGGGTATAACCCGCATCCTCGACGGCGCGCAGGACTTCGGGCCCGAGCCCAATTTCCGAAAAATTCATTAAGCCAGTGTCGGTTGGAGAAAGCAGCGTAAGCCATATGGCTTGCAGCACAGATTGGGGCGGCAGTATGAAAAGTCAAACCGTCTTGTCAACAATCCGTGTTGTCGCACCAAAAATTCGGTACGCGTGTGGGCACGGCCGGAAGGGAATGGCTTCGCATGGATCGGCAAGATAATGTCGAAGTCCCGATACGGCAAGAAAGTTCTTCGCCATGCTGCTCGAATCCCAAAGATCGGTACTTCTGGTGGTCGACGTACAGGAAAGACTGGCACCTGCCATAGCAGGGGGTGAAAGTCTGCTGGACAGAGTTTCCACATTGCTGAAGGCGGCGGCGGAACTGGACGTGCCGATACTGGCGACCGAGCAGTATTCCAAAGGACTTGGAAGTACCGTCGAGGCGCTGGCGGGACTTCTGCCCGCCGGGTCCGTCGTGGAGAAGATCCATTTCAATGCGGCGAACGAGCCTGGATTTGTCGAGCGCGTCCGGGGACTGGACCGGCCGCAGATAGTAGTGACGGGCACCGAGGCGCATGTCTGCGTGCTTCAGACGACGCTGGGATTGCAGGCCGCCGGGTTCGACTGCTTCCTGGTGGCCGACGCGGTCGGGTCGCGCGACCCGGAGAACCGACATATCGCCATGGAGCGGGTGCGGGCCAACGGGGTTGAGATCGTGACCTCCGAGATGGTCATGTTCGAATGGCTGCGCCGGGGATCGACTCCGGCGTTCAAAAGGGTGCTTCCGCTGATCCGATGACCGATTCACCGATGACCGGTTCCATGAAAAGACTTCCGTTGATCCTGCTTCCCGGCCTGCTGTGCGATGCGGCGCTCTGGTCTCATCAGACACGGCATCTGGCGGAAGTCGCCGACGTGACGGTCGCCGACCTGACCGGCCGCGACGGCGTTTCCGCGCTGGCCGCCGATGTGCTTGCCGCGGCACCCGGGACGTTCGCCCTCGCCGGTCTGTCGATGGGAGGCTACGTGGCGCTGGAGATCGTCCGCCAGGCGCCGGAGCGGGTAGCGAAGCTGGCGCTGCTCGACACCAATGCCAGGGCCGACACGGACGAGCAGCGCCGCCGCCGCCGGGGCCTGATGGCGCTGGCGGACCGGGGGGAGTTTCGCGGCGTCACGCCGCGCCTGCTGCCCGTGCTGATCCACCCGGACCGGCTGGAGGAGGCTGACCTGACCGGTGAAGTGATGGCGATGGCCGAGCGGGTCGGGCGCGACTCCTTCCTGCGGCAGCAGAAGCTCATCATGGACCGGCCGGACAGCCGGCCGATGCTGCCGTCGATTTCCTGTCCGACGCTGGTGCTGTGCGGGCGGCAGGACGCCATCAGTACGCTGGAAATGCATGCCGAGATGGCCGGTGCCATCCCGGGGGCAAGGCTTGCCGTGGTGGAGGAATGCGGGCATCTGGCGTCGCTCGAACGCCCGCATGCCACCACCGCGCTGATGAGGGACTGGCTGATCTATTCCTGAGGCTCAGCAGCCGACGCTCATGCCGCAATTGCTGTCGCTGCGGTTCGGATCGCGGAGCGGGAACAGCTCGAACGTCGTGTCGGTGATCAGGCTGCGGAACGCCGGGTCCTGCGGCGATGCGACGGCCGGCGCCCAGCCGTTGGTGGACGTCAGCGTTCCGCCCCGGCAGAAGGCTGCCTGTAGGCGGATCGGCTGCCCCGGCCGCTTATCGGTGGCGATCGGGCCGCCGCTGCAAATCTGCGGGTTGGCGATGTTTTCCGCTGGATTGAAGACCATAACCACCTTGTAGCGGCGGTTGGCGCTCTCGTCCGGCGTCGTCGTGAAATGGGTCGGCGGGCCGAAATGCTGGCCCTGCATCAGGTCGGTCACGCTCCGGTCGAAACTGCTCTGGTCGACCGGGAAGGGATTGCCGTAGACTTCCGTGGCGAGATCGCGCCCACCGGCGGCCGAGCTGAATTCGAGCGGCGAATAGGCGGTGCTGACGTTGTCGGAAACGACTCGGCTGCCGGAGCAGGCCGAAAGCGCCAGCGCCAAGGTCAGCGTCAAGGCCGGCGCAGCGGCCGCAGCGAAACGAGCCATCCTGGAACCTCTGGTCCTGACTGGAGATCATTCTGATATCTGTCCGCCCTAACAGGCCGCCAGTCCAATACCGGGCCGCGCAATGGTGGATAGCTGAAAGGATGAGGCTTTGCCGTCCGAGCCTTCTCCTGCTGCTGGTGGCATTGTTGACGGGGTGCGGCCTGGACCCGGCGGAAACAGCCTCCTGCCGCCGCGTGATCGCCGCTTTCGAACCGGACGCCGCCGGGGTCGAGATCCTGCGGCAGGCAAGCGGCCCGGCGGCCTCCGACGGCATCGTGCTGGAATACAGGGCGGCGGACGGTGCCGAGCGATGGGTGAACTGCCGCTTTTCCCGTCGGCGGGTGGAGAACGCACCGCTTGAACTGGTCGGCGTCGCCACCAGCCGCGAAGGCATCCTTCCGGAGATGCGGCTGTTCTGGCTGAGGCGCTGGCTTGCGCTGGAGACGGCTGTCCCGGCTCCCACCTTGGGGGCAAATCCGATTGCGACCGGTACGGCGGCCGGGACGCCCTATGCCGGCGCGCTCTATGCCTTCCAGCAAGTCCTGAACGGCAGCGTGCTCGGCTGCATCTATGCGCTGCTGGCTGTGGGATTCTCGCTGGTCTACGGCATCGTCGGACGGATCAACTTCGCCTTCGGCGAGTTGCTGATGCTGGGCGCGTACCAGACCGTGATCTTCGCGATCCCGCTGGCCGTGATGACCGGATCGGGGGCGTGGGCGCTGCCCGCGGTGCTGCTGATCGCGGCCGGCATGACGGCAGGGCAGGGATGGGCGGTCGAGCGGCTGGTGTTCCGGCCGTTGCGGGGCACGCCGACCCATGTTCCGCTGATCGCGGCGATCGGCGCTTCGGTGTTCCTTCAGGAAGCCGTCCGGCTGCTCCAGGGCGCCCGCGACCGGTGGCTGGCTCCCGTATTGACGGACCGCTTCACGCTGGCGGGGGAGGGGGTTTTTCCCGTCACCGTATCGGCCGCGCAGGTCCTGATCGTCGTCCTGACCCTTGGCGTTTCCGGCGCGCTCTGGTGGCTGCTGGTCCGCACCGAATTCGGCCGGAGCCATCGGGCATGCAGCGACGACATGCGGATGGCGGCGCTGCTCGGCGTGGATACCGACCGCGCGGTAGGGGCTGCCTTCGCCCTTGGCGCCGCCTGCGCCGGCACGGCCGGCTTCATCGTGGCGCTGCACTATGGCGGGGTGAACGCCTATATGGGAGCGCTGCTCGGCTTCAAGGCGCTGACCGCAGCCATCGTCGGCGGCATCGGATCGGTCCCCGGGGCCTTCCTGGGCGGGGTGCTGATCGCCGCGCTGGAAACCGGCTGGGCCGCTTGGCTGCCGCTGGAAGGCAAGGACGTCGCGGTGTTCACGGCGCTGATCGCCATGCTGGTGATCCGGCCCACGGGATTGCTGGGAGTGGAGCGTACGAGGGGCGACTGAGGCCGAACCGGGCGCAAACGCTGTTTCGACTGCGGCAGCATGGCACTTGACCGGCCCGGGATGCGCCGGTTATGGTCCGCCCCATGTTCCAGGCATCCTACCTTGCGATCGTCGCGCGAATTAGCGGCCCGGTCCTCTGCTGAGGGCCGGGGTCATTATCCGCTGAATTCCTGTCGCTTCGATCCAAAGAGGAAAGCCTGTCATGGCTATGCCAACCCAGTCGGCGCCCGGCGTCGAATCCCGTCCGTACGATCCCGACTATACCGCCTGCTTCTCGATCCAGGCCAATGCCGATCCCGGCGTGATGTCGCGGGTGCTGGAGCTGTTCGCCAAGCGCGGCCTCGTCCCGTCCTCCTGGCACAGCCGGGTCGGGGGCATCCAGGACGACGAACTGATCATCGACCTGCAAATGCAGGGCATGGTCCGCAGCGAGGCCGACTATGTGGCGGCCTGCCTTCGCCAGATCCCGGATGTGGGCGCCGTGCTGACGTCGGAGCGCTTCCGCGCGGCCGCCGAGTAAATAGCGCGTGACGAACCGGGCGATGGGCGGTTAAATCCGCCCATCATGAGCTATCTTCATCACATCCGCGCCTGCAACAGCCACGATTTCTCGGGCTACCTGCCTTTTTACGTCGGGACCGGCCGGGTCGGCTGGGTCCGTCATGGGCTGGCCTCGCGATTGCGGCAGTTCACCGGTGTCTTCGTGGTCGAGCAGGACCGCATCTCGCTGGCATCGGCCTTGAGCGATTTCGACTCCCGGACCGAGGCCATGGCGCAAGTCGTCGCTGAATTGGTGGAGGAGGGGACGGTACCCCAGCTCAGGGATGAGTATTATCCGGTAATGACCGGCTGGGGCCAGCCGCCGCTGCTGAAGATCGACCGCGTCGCCGTCGCCCATTTCGGCATCCGGTCATACGGCCTTCATATCAACGGCTTCGTCCGGCGGCCCGACGGGATCCACCTGTGGGTCGGCAAGCGGGCGGGCGACCGCAAGATCGCACCGGGCAAGCTGGACAATCTGGTCGCCGGCGGCCAGCCGAGCGGGCTGACGCTGGACGAGAACCTCGTGAAGGAAGCGCACGAGGAAGCGGGACTGTCTCCGGAAGCGGCTCTGCAGGCGGTGCCGGTAGGCGTCGTGTCTTACCTGATGGAGAACCCGGCGGGGCTGAAGCCGGACATGCTGTTCCTCTACGACCTCGAAGTCGCCGAGGACTTCGTGCCGCGCAACACCGATGGCGAGGTCGAGCATTTCATGCTCTGGCCGCTGGAGGAAGCGGCCCGGCGGGTGCGGGAAACCGACGATTTCAAGTTCAACGTCAATCTGGTGATCGTCGATTTCCTGATGCGCCATGGCTATCTGAAGCCGGACGATGCCGAGTATCCGGAACTCGCGATCGGTCTGCGCCGGGCGGTCTGACGTCAGGTTTCCGGGAAGCCTGCCATCGTCCTGACTTCGGCCGCCGTCCTGCCGCTCTCCCGCAGGGCCTTCAGCGACACTGATTTGTCCCGCTTGGCAAGCCGTTCGCCACGGTCGTTGGTCAGCAGGCCGTGATGGTGGTAACCGGGCGCCGGCAAGCCCAGCAGCGCTTGCAGCAGCCGGTGCAGATGGGTCGCGTGGAACAGGTCGCGACCGCGGGTAACCAGCGTGACGCCTTGCAAGGCATCGTCCACCGTCACGCTGAGATGGTAGCTGGTCGGGATATCCTTGCGGGCCAGCACCACGTCGCCGAGGATTTCCGGGGTAGCGTCGATCGTCCCGGCATCGACGTCGTGCCACGACAAGGGGCCGGCAAGCCGGCCGGCCCGCGCCACGTCGAGCCGGATGGCGAAGGCCTGGCCGGATGCGATCCGCTCCGACCTTTCGCCGGCGGACAGATGGCGGCAGGTTCCGGGATAAAGGGCGCCGTCCGGGCCATGGGGCGCATGGCCGGCGCGGGCGATCTCTTCCTCGATCTCCTTGCGGGTGCAGAAGCACGGATACGTCACGCCCGAACTCGCCAGCCGGTCCAGGGCGGCGCGGTAGTCGTCGAGATGTTCGCTCTGGCGCCGCACCGGGACCGGCCAGGACAGGCCAAGCCAGGACAGGTCTTCCATCAGCGACAGTTCGAACTCCGGGCGGCACCGTCCCGGATCGATATCCTCGATCCTCAGCAGGAAGAGTCCGCCCCGCTCGCGCGCAGCTTGCCAGCCGAACAGCGCGGAGTGGGCATGGCCCAGGTGAAGCAGGCCGGTCGGGCTGGGGGCGAAGCGGGTGACGGTCTTCATGGGCAGCATCGTCCACGGCACTCTCATTTCGGCATACCGCGCCTCTTTATCCCCGGACGGCCGCATGGGCCAGCGGGTTCAACCGGTGCGTTGAGCCATTGACAGGCGCGTCGGCAGTAGTCAAAACAGGCACATGAGCGATCTTGCCAAATTGACTGGACCCAAGGTCCTGCCCGCCTCCGGTGGCCCCGCGCGCCAACTGGTCGTCCTGTTGCATGGAGTCGGCGCCGATGGCGACGATCTGATCTCGCTGGCCGATTATTGGAGCGCGCTTCTCCCCGATGCGGAGTTCGTGTCGCCCAACGCACCGGACCAGTGCGACATGTCGCCCTACGGGTTCCAGTGGTTCAGTCTGCTCGACCGCTCGATGG
>NZ_JCACHA010000866.1:0-8088 GCF_059503625.1 Skermanella sp. | reverse complement strand
CCCGCCACCATGCCCTACCCAAACGCCTCTCGCCACCCCAGCAAGTTAATGTGACAATGCCGTTTATTGGTGTAATATGCATATAAAAGTTTCAGGTGCGGGCGCGATCGGAAATTAATGTGACAACGCCTCCTTCACCGAGACTTTTGTCCATTTTACCACCTCAAGGCGTAAGTTCCGGAAAAGTTTCACTCATGTGCGGTGGGAGACCTCCGGCCTTGCCTTCTTCGATGAGGGCTGCGCGGCGTTGCGCATACATGCTGCGCAACACAACGTAATAATCGACCGAATTCTTTTCCAGATCATCTGTCATAGGCAGCATTCGAGCGCGCCCGTCGAAGGCACCACCCACTGCGCCAGGCGTCTGGACAACTTGTATTCCTGGAACGTACCCGACGGGATCGCCAAGGAGTCCGAAAGCCGTGCCGGCGGTGTCACGCACATTCGACGGTCCGAGTAGGGGGAAGCTGTACGCTCGGCCCGGGACCGATACCCCAAACGCCCAAGGTCTGACCGAAATCGGCCTGATGCGCCGGCAGGTTCCACCCGCTCGCAATATCGAACAGCCCGGCCCAGCCAACCGTTGTGTTGATGACAAAGCGCTGCGTCGTGGTCAAGGCCCGGCTCATGTTTCCTTGGAGTACATCATTCACCAGCACAACAGGTGCCTTCAGGTTTTGGCTGAAGTTGCGCAGGCCGTTGCGGATGCCGCCCGGTACATGATCCTGGTAAGCGCGCGCTGCGGGCTGTAGGGCGTAGCGGTCGACCCATTGATTCCCGTCGAAGATGACCCGATTCGTCGGTTCGGCCGGATCGTTCGCCTCGTCATAGACCGAGCGCGCCATTGGGTCGGTTGGCACCGCGGCGCAGGCGCCGAGCGCCAGGACCATAGCGAGAGTGGTCGCCCAATCTAGGAAGAATCCACGATGTGATATGTTGGCTTTCATCAGGTCGTTCCTATGCTTGCGGCTCTACTGCGAGAACTCTGTCGTGCCAGAAGCTTTGTGCTTGTCGGCGCGATACCGCGAGACAGTGTGACCAGGATGGTCGCGACCGTGGCGGACCGCCGGGGCGATACCGGACCTGTCAACTGTAGTACGTGGTCCGGTGGTCGGGCCGCGCTGGCGGCGGCGGGCTCGGCAGCCGCAAACGGACGTGCAGCCCTCCGAGCCCGCCCGGTTCCAGCCGGTCCACCGTCACATCCATGCGCCGGCACAGCTCGATGATGATCGAGAGGCCGAGGCCCACTCCGTCGCCGCCGGAGCGTCCAAGGCGTTGGAACCGCTCGAACGCACGTTCGAACGCCTCCGCCGACAGGCCGGGGCCGTCGTCCTCCACCAGCAAATCGGTGGTGGCTGACTGCCCACCGGCGACCGTGAAGACGACCCGGCCTGGCGAGGCGGCGTACTTCACCGCATTCTCGCCAAGATTGCGCAGTACGATCGCCAGTAGTTCCGGGTGGGCTGTGACGTCGGCGGACCGGAGTGAATCCAGCATGATCTCCACATTGCGCTCGTTGGCCGATGGCACCAGCTCGGCGATGACGGCCTGGACGAGCCCGACCAGTTCGATCCGGATCCCAGGGTTCCGCGTGAGATCGATCGACTGTGATCGATTGACATCGAGGAGCTGCGCGATCAGTCGGCTTGCCCGATCCGTGGCCTCCAGAATATTGGCAAAACGCGGTCGAACGTGCTCGGGCAGGTCGTCGTCAACGGCTTCCACCTGGGCCCGGATCGCGGTCAGGGGGGTGCGTAGTTCATGGGCAGCATTCGACACGAAGTCGCGCTCGCGTGCCAACACCAGTTGCAGCCGTGCCATCAAGCCATTCAACGCGTGGGCGACCCCGCGCAGTTCGCTCGGCGCCTCCGCCTCGTCCAGCGGCACGAGATTCTCCTCGCTGCGGTCGTGGACCTGTTTGGCGAACGCGCCGAGTGGCATCATGCCGGAGCGGATGCCGACGGTCAGGGCGACGCCCACCAATGCCGTCGCGACTAGGACATAAGTCGCCACCAGGCCCGCCACCTGGAGCGAGGAGAACAAGGGCTCCCACGCGTCGAGGCCGATCACGACCCGCGTGCCGGTTCGCTTGTCCTCGAAGCCGTGAATGAGCCATAGGCTTTCGCCGATTTGGGCCTTGCCCTCCATTGGCAGGGCCAGCAGCTGCTCCGATGGCAGCCCCTCCGAGGCATAAAGCAGCTGCCCGTAGCGGCTGATCACGACGAGATAATCGTCGAGATCGAAGTCGGGGTCGTGCTGCTGCTCGAAGACCGGAAGCGCGAAGACTGGCCGCGACGACGGCGAAGCCGGCTGTGTCGAGGCAAAGGCCAGCATCAGCTGCGCCGTATGGGCGGTCCGGCTTTGGAACGATTCCCTGTACTCCAACGCGACCGCACCCACGATCTGGATGGAGGCCGGCACCCAGACCGTCGCGATCAGCCAGACCAGCCGGCGTTGCAGGCGCGCGCGGATCGATGGCATGTTATTCCCTCGGTAACATGTAGCCCACTCCGCGGATCGTCTGGATCAGGTCGGGGCCGAGTTTGCGGCGGATCTGTGAGACGAACACTTCCAGCGTATTGCTCTCTATCTCCCCACTCCACCCGTAGAGGTGGTCCTCAAGGGAGCGCCGAGTGAGAACTCGGCCCTGATTGTCGACGAAAAGCAGAAGCAGCGCAAAAACCTTGGGCGTCAGCGCGATGCATTCGCCGCCGCGCAGCACGGCGAAGGACGCGGGATCGATCCGCAAATCCCGGTACCGCAGAACCTCGGACCGGCGGTTGCCGCGGCGACGGGCTAGCGCGCGGCAGCGAGCCATCAGCTCCTCCATCGCGAAAGGCTTGACCAGATAGTCGTCCGCGCCGAGGTCAAGGCCGCGCACCCGGCTGTCCAGCTCGTAGCGCGCGCTCAGGATGAGGATCGGCAGGCCGTGGCCGCCAATCCGCTGCTCCCGCAAGATCTCAAGGCCATCCCGGTCCGGCAGGCCAAGATCGAGGACCATCAGGTCAAAGGCGTCCAGTTCGGTGATCCCGTCGAGGCTGGTGCCGTCCTCGAGCCAGTCGACGGTCATGCCGGCCCGGGTCAGGCGCACGCGAATGGCATCGCCGATCAGGGGGTCGTCCTCTACAAGCAGAATGCGCATGCCTCGCTCCCGGTTGGTCGAGCGGCAAGGTCGCATGGGAACCTGAAGCGAAACTGAATGGCTGCCTTTGCCTCGTTCAGGTCCGGTTCAGGCACCGCTGGCAGGGTCTGCGCCGAATCTGATCCAACATAAGGCGCAAGCATCGTGGGAAACAAGTTATTCGGCTGCGGGATGGTCCTGGCGGCGGCCGTCTCCGTGACGGCAGCGGTCCAGATGGCCTCGGTGAGTGCCGCAGCCCAGGACCAGCCCCCTGGGGACTGGTCGTTCTCCCTTGGCGCGGCTACCCTGTACGCACCGGACTACAAGGGGCGGCGTGTTGCAGGGATATGTGGGACCGCGTAAGGGATGACCTGTCTCGATGCTCCGGATCCCGCCTTCATGCCGCATAAAGCCAGGGCTGCTCGCCGCCACCATATTGCGCGGCCGAAGCGACGCGTGACGAACTGGGCAGCGTATAACGAGGCGCTGCGGCAGCGGGGCAATCTGACCGTCTGGTTCACGGAAGACGCGATCGCCGCCTGGAAAGCGGCGCCGCGCACCACGCCGGGCGGTCAGCCCCACTACTCCGACCTTGCGATTACGACAGCTCTGACCCTGCGCGCAGTGTTCCACCTGGCGCTGCGCCAGACCGAGGGGCTGATCGGCTCGATCCTCCAGCTGCTCGGCCTCGACCTGCCGGTGCCGGAGCCCGTCAGGGCCAGCGCAGCTACTTCTCCACCCTCAGCCGGCGGGCCCAGGCGCTGGAACTACCGGCGCAGGCCCGCATCACCGGTGGAGCGATCCACCTGATGGTCGACAGCTCGGGCCTGAAGTTGAGCGGCCCGGGTGAGTGGCTGGTCGAGAAACGCGGCGCCAGCAGGCGGCGCTCCTGGCGCAAGCTGCACATCGGCTTTGACGCGGTGACCGGCCGGATTGTCGCCTCCATCCTGACCGACCGCGACGTCGATGACGCTTCGCAGGTCGAGCCCCTGCTCGACCGGATCGCCGAGCCGGTGGAGCTCTTCCTGGGTGACGGCGGCTATGGCAGAACCGGCGTGGGGGTTCCCTTGCCTCTTCCTGTTCCGTGCAACACGCCATGTGAGGCTGCCATCCGATTCCCGATTCCAACGGGGACAAACAGGCGATCCCCATGCGGGGATGATTAAAAGAGCCTGATTTAGGGACGATTCAACAAGGAATTAGCGGCGTCGTAGCGTAGCGTGCAAATACAGGAGAACGGCGGATGTGAATTCAGGTCCATTCGCGAACGCCATCGGAGATTCTCGGCGAAGGGGCCCAAGACCGTCGCGGCCTTTCGAGTTTTCTGCACTGAGACTGGCGGCGCTGCCACTCGTGTCTGTGATCGGCCGCGCCATCGAGAACAGGCATTTGGTCGCGAGCGGCGAACCTGTTGGCGCCGGCGGGTTGCGCCCATGTCGTGATGCCGGTTCCGGCTCGGGGTGCGGCAAAGAGAGGAAACGCCGCGCCTCGTCGGCCACGTCCCTGAACTCCAACAGGCCGCAGCTCTCTCGGATGACATCGAGGAGATCGCCATGCTCGCCGGTTGCCGCGTCGGTCCATTTTCCCGCCGCGCCCTTGCCGCGTTCTGGTCCCTTGAGGCGCACGAACATCAATCAGCCCGGCGCGTTGCGGACATCGCCCACCATCCAGTAACGGCCTTCACGCCGTCCGGCAGACAAGTATTCGCGGCACACCGCCTCGGCCGCTGTCAATCGGCTTCGGAATCTGGCTCATCCGCAAACTTGATGACGCTGGATGTCAGGCCGCCATCACCCTGATGCGCAAGAGATCGAGCTTTGCCCGGCCATACATGGAGCGCTTGCTCAGCTTCAGGCGGGTGATCTGGCCTTCGGCCTGACCACTGCTCCACTGCGTGGTCAGAGCGGCTCAGACGGCGGCAAGGTCTTGGCGAAGCCCCTCGGCGAAGGACCGGAGATCGCTCGCCAACGCCTCCGCCAGCCAGGGTGTCAGATCGTCGGCGCCGTGCTGCCGGACCATGCGCCCGAACCGCTGGGCGAGGTCGTGCAGGGCCGCGATCTCGGACGAGATGTTGAACAGACGCTCCAGGTAAAGCCGCTCTTCGGATGTCCAATGGTTGGTCCGTGTCGATCCAGAGCGGCGCGAACCGCTTGACCGAGGTTTTCCAGCAGGTGCCAACGATCCGCCGCCTGAGGCGCCTGGGGGGCGCCGCGCTGGGCGGCATCGGCATAGGCGGCCCCGCGGTCGCGGCTGACCACCTCGATCTCCGGATGCTCCGCCAGCCATTGGGCAACCGTGTCGGCTTCCCGGTCCGGCAGCAGATCCACCACCTTATGGCGCTCCAGGTCCACGACGATGGTGCCGTAGCGATGGCCTTTGCGCCACGCCCAGTCATCGATGCCGACGGCCCGGACCACAGCCGGTTCCTCGGGTTCGATCCGGCGGACCAGCCTGAGCAGGGTGTCGCCGCTGGCCGGCATGGCAAGGCGCTCCGCCCGACGTGCGCCGGCCTGACCTGCCAGCGGTGCCTGAACCGGACCTGAACGAGGCAAAGGCAGCCATTCAGTTTCGCTTCAGGTTCCCATGCGACCTTGCCGCCCGACCAACCGGGAGGACGACCATGCCTGCACTTTCACTGACCGAATCTACTAAGACCAGGACAAAACCCGGCTTCGCGGGCAGGGAACGCACAAGCGGCACCGCCAGGACCCTGCTTCATTCGGCAGGAACGACAGCCAGGATGTCAGGAGTCATACTGGGCAGCCTCATGTCCGTGGCTCTTGGCACTGGCGGCCTGCACCTCGGCATCCTGCACCTAGGCGACAATTTCCATGCTGTCGTTCCCGGTCAACTCTACCGGTCAGCGCAGCCTACTCCTGAGCTGATCGATGATTATCAGAAGGAATATGGCATCAGAACGGTCATCAACCTGCGCGGCGAGAACGTCGGCAGCGACTGGTACGATGCCGAACTCGCCGCAACCAGCAGACTGGGCATTAAGTTTGTCAACTTCCGCATGTCGGCGAAGCGGGAATTGACACAGGATCGCTTTACCGAACTCATGGCGGTGCTGCGGGAAGCCGAAAAGCCGATCCTGGTTCACTGCATGTCCGGCTCCGACCGCAGCGGACTGGTCTCAGCCCTGTATCTCGCCGCCGTGGCGAAGGTAGGTGAGGAGCAGGCTGACAGCCAGATCTCCTTCCGGTACGGGCACATCCCGCTCCGGTTCAGTCCGCCCTACGCCATGCAGCGCAGCTTCGAGGCACTGAAGCCCGTGCTTGGCTTCTCCGCTTCCTGATGCCCCTTACAGGCAGTGCCGATCCGGTACCGGTTTCATAATCGGAGCCGCTTACCAAATCGCCGCGCCGAGCGAACAGGTCGTCCGTCGCGGGAAAGTCTGAAAGACTGTTAGCTTGTTTCAGTGGATTGTCAGTAACGTATCCCAGGGCGGGTATGGCGGGATCGTTCTTCTGATGTTTCTGGAGAACGTTTTCCCACCGATCCCGTCCGAACTGATCATGCCGCTGGCTGGTTTTGCTGCGGCCCGCGGCGACCTGAACATGGCCGGTGTGATCGCTGCCGGGACAATCGGCTCAATACTGGGAGCGTTACCCTGGTACTATGCCGGGCGATGGGTCGGAAGTGAGCGACTGAAGCGGCTGGCAGCCCGCCATGGACGCTGGATGACGGTTTCGCCGGCCGACATCGGCAACGCCGAGACATGGTTCAACCGGCATTGCGGCAAGGCCGTGCTGATAGGTCGCCTGATCCCGGCCATCCGCACCCTGATCTCGGTACCCGCCAGCATCGCCCGCATGAGCCTGGGCCGCTTCCTCCTGTTCTTAGCGATCGGGACAGTCGTGTGGTCCGGCCTGCTGACCACGGCGGGCCATGCGCTTGAGAGCCAGTACACCCGGATCGCGGACTACATGGATCCCATTTCCATGATCGTCATCGCCGTGATCGTGCTGGGGTTATTTGTACCGCCTGATCACCTACCGTACCGGGGCGACCGATACGAAGCCAGCGGACTGAGCCATGAGGATCACGACTTCTTCCACAAGATTGACGGACCTGTGGTCGCGGCTCGGCCGCCACGAGTTCGCGCTGCTCGCGGTGGTGTTGGCAGTTGCCGGCGGATTGCTGGGTTCGCCCTGCTGGCCGACGAAGTCAGAAGGCGATACGCGCTCCTTTGACCACACCGTCATGCTGGCTCTCCGAACTGCAACCGATCCGGCTGACCCGATCGGCCCGCTCTGGGTCGAGGAAATGGCGCGTGACCTGACCAGCCTTGGCAGCGTCACCGTGCTCACCCTGGTTTCGGTCGCCATCACGGGCTTTCTCATTCTGCGCCGCCGGCATGGCGCCGCCGCGCTGGTGCTGACCGCCGTGTTCGGCGGGATGCTGCTAAGCACTCTGCTCAAGGCGGGCTTCGAGCGCCCGACTTCAATGTTTCGGCCAACTTGTCCAAACTACCAATCATGCTACCCACTGGATCAATCATGGCTGGCTCACCAATAAATGGCCTTCTCCCGGAGACTTCGGATCAGATGGTGATCGACAAGTCTCCTGCCGCTCTCCTGACAGATGACGTGTCGCATTTGTTGTCGCTGCCCTTTTCCGTGGTCATACCAGTCTTCGACGAAGCGGAGAACGTTCTGCCTCTCCTGAAGGAGATCAAAGATGCTCTGACCGCGTATGATGATGATTATGAAATCATCTTCGTGGATGATTGCAGTGCAGACGACACGGCTGATCGGCTTGGTCCGGAATTGGTTGCCACTCAGCCACGGACCCGCCTCATCCGCCACTCCAGCCGCTGCGGTCAGAGCGCTGCGATCCGCAGCGGTGTACGCGCCGCAAGCGGTAGCTGGATCGTGACGTTGGACGGCGATGGCCAGAATGATCCAGCTGATATCCCTCACCTGCTGGATCGGATATCGATAAACGGTGGACCGGAACTGGTC
>NZ_JCACHA010000865.1:0-8088 GCF_059503625.1 Skermanella sp. | reverse complement strand
CAGCCGGTCCTTGTAGGGAGCCAGCCGGCGCCACGCCCTCGCCTCTTCCTCGGTGATGATGGCCTCGGTCCGGGTGACCAGATCGGCCGGAGCGCCGCGCTCCACGAGCAGCTTCGCGATATTGCGCAAAGTGTCGCTCATGTCGGACACGCCGTAGAACGAACCCTCGAAATAGGGGATGCCGTAGCGCTCTTCCATCTTGCGCGCGACGTTGACCAGCGCCTGCGAGCAGACCAGCATGTTGACCTTGGCCCGATGGGCCGAGGCGACTTCGTTATACTTGCCGTCGCCTGAAATCATCGAGAGGATGCGGATGCCCATCTTGTCGAGCAGCGGCTTGACCTGCCAGAACTCGCCGGCGAGGTTGTATTCGCCGATGATGTTGATGTCGTAGGGAGTCGTGTACTCGGGCTCGCGGGTGCCGATCACGTGGTCGAGCAGCGTCTCGCCGCCCAGTTTGTTGCCAAGATTCTTGCTGCCGACGAAGCCGGGCGCATTGACGGGGATGATCGGCTTGCCGAGCTTGTCGGCGGCGAACTTGCAGACCGCTTCGATATCGTCGCCGATCAGGGCCGGAACGCAGGTCTGATAGACGAAGACCGCCGGCGGATCGTACTTCAAAACGATTTCTTTAATAGCCTTGAACAGCTTCTTCTCGGCGCCGTGGATGACGTCCAGCTCGCTGAGATCGGTCGTGAAACCGGTACGGTAAAGCTGTGAATGAGAGGACTTGGAACCCCGGTTGTCCCAGGAATTGCCCTCGCAGGCGATGGGACCGTGGACGAGGTGGGCGGCGTCCGCTATCGGCTGCAAGGCGATCTTGGCGCCGTCGAAAGCGCAACCCCCGGCGGCGGCGCCGGGCTTCAGGGACTTGGTACAGCCCTTCTTGCGTTCCTTGGCGGACTTGTCCTGGTTCGTGGCACAGCCAGGTTCGTTGAAGACTTCCTGCACCTTGTCGACCAGCATCTCAATCCCCCGTCCGGAAGCGGCGTCGATTGGGACATTCGCAGATGCCCCAGAGGCGCACGGCTGTTAAACGCGACAGTCAGTTCAATGCGTTAGCCCAGGTAGTGCCCGGCGGCCCCGATAATGGGGCCGCCGGGGTGCGCATGGTCAGCGGATCAGGTCGAACGAGTAGTCGGTCTCGCCGGCGATGTTCGTGTTGTTGTCCATATCGTCGAGGATCTTGTCGAGGATACGGACCAGCACGTTCAGGCCGCCCTGGTAACCCCAGGTGGGGTAGCGGTGGTGGTGGTGACGGTCGAAGATCGGGTAGGTCAGGCGGATGAGCGGGATCTTGGTGTCGCGCTCCAGATACTTGCCGTAGCTGTTGCCGATCATGTAATCGACCGGGTCCGTGAACAGCAGCGAGCGCATGTGCCAGAGGTCCTTGCCGCCATAGGCCTTGCCCGAAGCGCCGAACGGGCTGCTGTCGAGCAGCTTCTGGACCTGCTTCTCCCACTTCTTGGAGCCGGAGGTCGAGAGGATGTGGACGGGCTCGGCGCCCATTTCCATCAGGAAGCGCGCCAGGCCGTAGGTGGTGTCGGGATCGCCGAAGATGGCGAAGCGCTTGCCGTGGATGTGGGTGTGGCTGTCGGCGATGGCGTCGACCAGACGGCCGCGCTCCAGGGTCAGTTCGGCCGGAACCGGCTTGCCGGTCAGTTCGGCCAGCTTCATCAGGAACTCGTCGGTGGCGGCGACGCCGACCGGGTAGTTCAACTTGGTGACGTCCTGGCCCTTGTCCTTGATGTAGGACAGGGTCTGCGGCGTGCAGTATTCCTGCAACGAGATCGTGGCCTTGGCGTTCTTCGCGGCCTTGACCTGATCGATCGTCGTGCCGCCGTCATACAGGCGGAACTTGCCGTCGGTCGGGGTGTCGAACACGTCGGACACGTCGGAAATGATCGTGGCGTCGATGCCGAACAGGCCGAAGATGCGCTTCAGCTCACGGTTGTTGCCGACCGCGTAGCCGTCGAAGCCCGGAATGATGTTGATGGCGTCGCTCTCGACGCGGGCCGCCGCGTCCGGAGCATCCCAGAAGTAGTTCAGGATGCCCTTGACCATGTTGTCGTAGCCGGTGACGTGGCTGCCGACGAAGGCCGGGGTGTGGGCATGCGGAGCCGGGAAATCCTGGGGGATGCTGTCCTTGTTCTTCGCGTTGACGATGAAGCCCTGCAAGTCGTCGCCGATGACTTCGGCCATGCAGGTGGTCAGGACGGCGATCATCTTCGGCTGGTACAGGCTATAGGTGTTGGCCAGACCGTCGATCATGTTGTTGAGGCCGCCGAACACCGCCGCGTCTTCGGTCATCGACGAGGAAACCGCGGAATTCGGCTCCTTGAAGTGACGGGTCAGGTGCGAGCGGTAGTAGGCGACGCAGCCCTGCGAACCATGGACGAACGGCAGGGTGCCTTCGAAGCCCTGGGCCGCGAACACCGCGCCGAGCGGCTGGCAGGCCTTGGTCGGGTTGATCGTCAGCGCTTCGCGGGAGAAGTTCTTCTCCTTGTATTCCTCGGACTTGGTCCACTCGGCGACCCGGGCGACTTCCTCGTCGGCGTGGCCGAATTCGAAATTGGCGCGCTTGCTGGCGAAGATTTCCTTGTATTCCGGCTCGCGGAACAACTGAAGGTGATCAATAACTTTTTCGGGATTCTGAGGCATGTTGGTCTCCAGAAAATTCCAGGCCGGGATTACCGGACGGCGACGGCGGCGGCGGGGTCCTTGAGGGACGGCGCCGCGATGGCGCCGCCGTCTTCATTGATGTCAGGCCCAGGGAGCCTTGGTCAGGTTCCACACGGGGTTGTTGATCGCCATGTCCATGTCGCGGGCGAAGATGGCGAACCCGTCGTAACCGTGGTACGGGCCGGAGTAGTCCCAGGAGTGCATCTGGCGGAAGGGCTTGCCCATCTTCTGGAAGACGTACTTTTCCTTGATGCCCGAGGCGACCAGATCGGGGTCCAGCTTCTCGACGAACTTCTCGAACTCGTAAGCCGTGACGTCGTCGTAAATCAGCGTGCCTTCCTTGGTGTAGTGGGTGGTGCGCTGATAATCGTCGTTGTGGGCGAACTCGTAGCCGGTGCCGGTCACTTCCATGCCCAGGTCATGGTAGGCGTCGACGACGTGCCGGGGGCGCAGGCCGCCGACATACAGCATGACCTTCTTGCCATCCAGCCGGGGCTTGTACTTGGCGATGATGCCATCGACCAGCGGCTGGTACTTGGCGATCACGGCTTCGGCATTGGCCTGGATCTTGTCGTCGAACAGGGCCGCGATCTTGCGGAGGCTCTCGGCGATCTGCGACGGGCCGAAGAAGTTGTATTCCATCCAAGGAATGTTGAACTTCTCTTCCATGTGGCGGGCGATGTAGTTCATCGACCGGTAGCAGTGGATCAGGTTGACCTTGGCCTTGGGAGTGTTCTCCAGTTCGGCCAGGGTGCCGTCGCCCGACCACTGGGCGATCACGCGGAGACCGATCTCTTCGAGCAGGATGCGGGACGACCAGGCGTCGCCGCCGATGTTGTAGTCGCCGATGATCGTGACGTCGTACGGGGTGGTTTCGAGTTCGGCGCGCGGCTCGGACTTCTCGAACACCCAGTCACGGATGGTATCGTTGGCGATGTGGTGGCCCAGCGACTGGGACACGCCACGGAAGCCTTCGCAACGGACCGGGATGATCGGCTTGCCGATCTCGGCCGACTTGTTGCGGGCGACGGCCTCGATGTCGTCACCGATCAGGCCGATCGGACATTCCGACTGGATCGAGATGCCGTTGACCAGCGGGAACAGGTCGTTGATCTCGTCGATGACCTTGGCGAGCTTCTTGTCACCGCCGAAAACGATGTCCTTCTCCTGAAAGTCGGACGTGAAATGCATGGTGCCCCAGCTATCCACACCGGTCACGCCGATGTAGTAGTTGCGGCGGCCCGACCATGAATAGTAGCCGCAGCCGACCGGGCCGTGGGAGATGTGGATCATGTCCTTGATCGGACCCCACACCACGCCCTTGGAACCGGCATAGGCGCAACCGCGAATGGTCATGACGCCGGGGATCGACTTGACGTTCGACTTGACGTCGCAATCCTTGGCCTCGGCCTTCTGGATGCCGATATGCTTCGCGCGGCGCTTGCGCGACTTCTCGGGATAAGCCTCAAGCACCTCATCGATGAGGGCTTGGGTCGCTTCTTTGGTCTGTTCGTTCGCCAAGCTCATGCCGGCCTCCTGCTGCTCGTCCGTTGCGCGCCGCGCGCGCTTTGCGTGGTCTTCAGCGCGTCAGCCGCGCCGCAGTGAACGATCGCGCTTCGGTCGAAGCGCATCGTGGAATTTTTCGGGGGCCGCAATCCTTGCGGCTACGACCCCCGGGGTCGTCTTGACGGTAGAAAGCCGGTATCAGGCGGACGCGGCGGCAGCGGCGGCTGCTTCCTTGGCCTGAAGCTCGGCGAGAGCCTGCTCTTCGGTCTTCATGATGCCGAAGTCCATCAGCATGTCTTCCAGCTCTTCCATGGTGATCGGGGTCGGGATGACGCCGTTGCCGGAATTGTTGTGGATCTTGCTGGCGAGCTGACGGTACTCGTCGGCCTGCGCGCTGTCCGGAGCGTATTCGATCACGGTCTGGCGGCGCAGTTCGGCGTGCTGGACGATGTTGGCGCGCGGGACGAAGTGGATCAGCTTGGAGCCGAGGCGCTTGGCCAGGGCGTCGGCCAGGTCGTACTCGCGGTCGGTCTGGCGCTCGTTGCAGATCAGGCCGCCGAGACGGACGCCGCCGCTGTTGGCGTACTTCAGGATGCCCTTGGAGATGTTGTTGGCGGCATACAGCGCCATCATCTCGCCGGACATGACGACGTAGATTTCCTGAGCCTTGTTCTCGCGGATCGGCATGGCGAAGCCGCCGCAGACCACGTCGCCGAGCACGTCGTAGGACACGTAGTCCACGTCGTCATAGGCGCCGTTCTCTTCCAGGAAGTTGATGGCGGTGATGACGCCACGGCCGGCGCAGCCAACCCCCGGCTCCGGACCGCCGGACTCGACGCACTTGATGTTCTTGTAGCCGATCTTCAGGACGTCGGCGAGCTCCAGGTCCTCGACCGATCCGGCTTCGGCGGCCAGGTGCAGGACGGTGTCCTGGGCCTTTGCGTGCAGGATCAGACGGGTGCTGTCGGCCTTCGGGTCGCAGCCGACGATCAGGATCTTCTGATCCAGCTCGACCAGAGCTGCGAGGGTGTTCTGGGAAGTGGTGGACTTGCCGATGCCGCCCTTACCGTAGAAAGCAATCTGGCGAAGCTTCTTGGTCATCAGTTTTCGCTCCTTGGCAGGCTGAAGTAGCCGTTTCGTGGTCCAGTCGCGGCGGGTAGAGGGCCGCTGCACAGGACCCTCTTTGCACTCGCCATGCCAACTCGCAGATTTTCCTTAACCCATTGACTATGCGATGGTTTTTCTATGTTTGACGGTTTGTCGCAGGGTCTGACCAAGCTGTGTGATACCTGACAAACCCCTACACATTGTCGTGTCTGACACACCGGGAGGGGCATTCGGACCGCCGGCCACCCCCTTTGTCGCGATTGCCGCACCCTGCCCCGGCGCCGGGGCTTTCTATGACTGGGAGGTTACAAGGAAGCGGAGGCACGCTATTCTATGTCCACAAAAAAGGTGTGGGCATGTCCGACGAAACCGACAACGAGAAGGCGGGTGAACCCGCTCCAGTGGCGCAACGGGTCTACCGGGCCGGCATGGTCAGGGTGCCGCCCGCTTTCCTCGGTTCGATCGCGTTCAACGCGTCGCCCGAGCCGCTCCATATCAGCGGCACGCGGGAACAGCACGCCGCACTGTTCGGGCGGCTGGAGGAGACGCGCTCCGCCGACGACGCGGCGACCCTGTTCCAGGGCTACATGGCGGAAACCTTCGGGATCTCGCCCGACTTCCGGGGCGCCCCCGGCGCCGATGGCCGGCAGCGGTTCCGCTCCTCCTACCTGCGTCTGCTGAAGGGCTGGATGTTCTGCAGCAACCGGGCCGAGGGCGCGGTGCTGAAGGGCTGGACCGAAAGCCGGTTCGGCCTTTTGCCGACGTATCATGCCGAGCCGCTGAAACAGCTGGCCTCCGAAGCATGGGCCAACTACGCGGAACAGAAGCTTTCCACCCGTTTCCACAACAACATGATCCACGAACAGCTCGACCTGCTGTTCGAGTTCTGCCAATGGTCGCTGGCGCGACCGGGAGCCGGACTGCCGGATGCCGGTTGCGCCCATTTGACGCTGTACCGGGGCGTCAACGATTTCGAGGAACACCATATCGTCGGCCGGTGCGACAGCCGCATGGCCGGTCGCCGGACCGTGATCCTGCGGCTCAACAATCTGGTTTCATTCACGAATGACCGGAATATCGCGTGCCAGTTCGGCGACCATATCCTCGAAGCGCGGGTGCCGCGCGTGAAGCTGGTGTTCTTCCGCGACCTCCTGCCACGCTATCCATTCCAGGGTGAAGGCGAATACCTTGTCATAGGCGGCGACTATCTGGTCACGTCCTCCATCCTTTAGAATTTCTCACTGGAAAGCAGTCACGGCCGATGATCGATCCGAAGATCAAGGACCGCGCCTTGGGCGCGTACCTGGGCTTGGCCTGCGGCGATGCCCTGGGCGCCACGGTCGAGTTCATGACGAAGAGCGAGATCGCCCGCGAATACGGCATCCACCGTCACATCAAAGGGGGCGGCTGGCTGCGGCTGGCGCCTGGTCAAGTGACCGACGATACCGAGATGTCGGTCTGGCTCGGCCGCGCCATCATCAAATCGGGCGGCTGGGACCTGACGCTGGTCGCCAACTGCTATGCCGAATGGCTGCGCGGCGTTCCCGCCGATGTCGGGGATACGACACGGCGCGGCATCCGCAACTACATGATAAAGGGCGAGATCGAAGCGGCCCTGTCGGAGACCAGCGCCGGCAACGGGGCCGCGATGCGCAACCTGCCCGTCGTCCTGTCCACCTTGGGCGACGACGACGCCTTCGTCCGGCGCAGCCTGGAGCAGTCGCATATCACCCACAACAACCCGCTGTCGGATGCGTCGGTGCTATGCCTGGGCCGGATGGTCAGGCGGCTTATCCTGGGCGGCGGCATCAAGGAATGCCGGGAAGAAGCCAACGACCTGGTGACCCAGCACCGCGTGTTCCGCTTCGCTCCCTATTCCGGACTGTCCACCGCCTATATCGTCGATACGATCCAGACCGTATTCCACTACTATTTCCGCACCGACAGTGTCGAATCCTGCATCGTCGAAACCGTCAACCAGGGGGGCGACGCCGATACGACGGGCGCCATCATCGGCATGCTGGCCGGCGCCACCTATGGTGCGCAGGACATCCCAGCGCGGTGGCTGCGGAAGCTGGACAAGGACGTCAAGGAGGAAATCGAGCGTCAGACCGACCTGCTTCTGGCCCTGTCGCCCGCCTTGCGGTCCTCATAAGAAAATCCACTCGACAAGAAAATCCATCCAAGGGAGTTCCAGCACCATGGCAACGGTTATCTTCTACGAAAAGCCCGGCTGCGCCGGCAACGCCCGGCAGAAGCGTCTGCTGACCGACGCCGGACATGAGGTGGAGCCGCGCGACCTGCTGAGCGAGCCGTGGACCGCACAGAGCCTGCGCCCCTTCTTCGGCGACCGGCCCGTGGCGGACTGGTTCAACAAGGCGGCGCCGTCGGTCAAGTCGGGGGAGGTCGATCCCGGCTCCTTCGACGAGGATGGAGCGCTGAAGGCGCTGATCGCAACCCCGCTGCTGATCCGCCGGCCGCTGATGCAGGTGGGGGAGCGGCGCGAGACCGGGTTCGAACCGGCGCTGGTGGAAGCCTGGATCGGGCTGGCGGAGCCGGTCGAGGGATCGATCGAGGGCTGCCCGCGCCAGTAAGCCACTCGACAGCGCGTCCGGTTTCTCGTAAGGCCTTGGCATGTGCGAGCTTCTGGGCATGAACGCCAACGTTCCGACCGACATCTGCTTCAGCTTCGCCGGCCTGATGCGCCGGGGCGGCCAGACCGGTCCTCATTCCGACGGCTGGGGCATCACGTTCTATGACGGGACGGGATGCCGCAGCTTCCACGACCCACGC
>NZ_JCACHA010000864.1:0-8111 GCF_059503625.1 Skermanella sp. | reverse complement strand
GCAAAATAGAGTTCTACCCGCTCCGCCACGTCGGGCAGATCCAGGATGCTGTCGACATCATGATCGCGGCAGTAGTCGATCAGGGTCATCATCAACTGGTAATTGGAGATCCGGAAGCTGCGGAAGCGCCCTAGTCCGGTACGCGGGTCCATCAGGAAGTTCAGGAGCGTCCAGCCCGTCGGCTTGAGGATATCGTCGATGCCGTAATCAGCGGAGTCGGCCTTGTCGACCGCCGTCATCATGACCTGCGGCACCTTGGGAAAGCGTTCGAGCCCGCCGAAATGATCGTAGACGACCCGTGCCGCCGACGGGGCCTTGGGGTCGATGATGTGATTGGGCTGCTGCCCGCCGACGCGCTCGGCCTCGCTCAGATGATGGTCGAAGGCGAGATGGACGCCGGGCACGAAGGGAAGGTTGGTCGTGATGTCGTTCGGGCCGACCTCGACAAGGCCGTCCTGCATGTCCTTGGGATGGACGAAGGTGATCGTGTCGATCAGGTCGAGTTCGCGCATCAGGACGGCGCATGCCAAGCCGTCGAAATCGCTTCTGGTGACCAACCGGTATTTCTGTCCGCCCATCTCGTCCCCGCTACCACGCCGACCCGCCAACAAGAGGTAACACTTATGGCGGAGAAGCGATAGCAGGGTCAAGGGTAGCGGATCGACCCCGGTGCCGCACGGCAGGGTGCGGCACCGGGGTCCCCATACGGGTCAATGAGCCAGGATCTGGCTCAGGAACAGCTTGGTCCGCTCCGACTGCGGATTGTTGAAGAACTCCAGCGGTTCGTTCTGCTCGACGATCTCGCCCCGGTCCATGAAGATCACCCGGTTGGCGACCGTCCGGGCGAAGCCCATTTCGTGCGTGACGCAGATCATGGTCATGCCCTCGTTGGCGAGGCCGATCATGACGTCGAGCACTTCCTTGATCATCTCGGGGTCGAGCGCCGAGGTCGGCTCGTCGAACAGCATGACCTTGGGGCTCATGCACAGCGAGCGGGCGATCGCCACGCGCTGCTGCTGTCCGCCGGAAAGCTGGCCGGGATACTTGTTGGCCTGATCGGGAATGCGCACCCGCTTCAGGTACTTCATCGCGATCTCTTCCGCCTGGGCCTTGGGCATCTTGCGGACCCAGATCGGCGCCAGGGTGCAGTTTTCCAGGACGGTCAGGTGCGGGAACAGGTTGAAGTGCTGGAACACCATGCCGACGTCGCGGCGGACGGCGTCGATGTTCTTCAGGTTGTTGGTCAGTTCGACGCCATCGACCACGATCTTGCCGCGCTGGTGTTCTTCCAGGCGGTTGATGCAGCGGATCAGGGTGGACTTGCCGGAACCCGATGGGCCGCAGATGACGATCCGCTCGCCGCGCGCTACCGACAGGTTGATGCCCTTCAGGACGTGGAACTCGCCGTACCATTTATGGACGTCGCTGAGTTCGATCGCGACCTCGTCGCCCGGCCGGGGCGCCACGGTGCGGTTCGTGTCACTCATAGATGGTCTCCCCATTCATGGATGGATGCCGGGTCATCGCTTGTGACCGCGGTGGAGTTGAACCTCAAGCCACTGGCTGTACTTCGACATGAAGAAGCAGAAGATGAAGTAGATGAACGCCACGAACAGGTACGACTCCTTGTAGAAGCCGCGCCATGCCGGATCGGTCAGAGCCGCCTTCGACGCGCTCATCAGGTCGAACAGGCCGATGATGATCACCAGCGACGTGTCTTTGAAGAAGCCGATGAAGGTGTTGACCAGCGGCGGGATCGTGATCGACAGCGCCTGCGGCAGGATGATCTTGCCGGTCTTCTGCCAGTAGCTGAGGCCGAGACTGTCGGCCGCTTCGTACTGCCCCTTCGGGATCGCCTGGAGCCCGCCCCGGATCACTTCGGCCAGATAGGCCGACGCGAACAGGATCAGGCCGATCTGGGCGCGCAGGAGCTTGTCGATGGTGACGCCGGTCGGCAGGAACAGCGGGAACATGACCGATGCCATGAACAGCACCGTGATCAGCGGCACGCCCCGGATCAGTTCGATATAGGTCACGCACAGCGACTTGACGATCGGCAGGTCCGACCGCCGGCCCAGGGCCAACATGATCGACAGCGGAAAGGCCACCACAAGGCCGACGACCGACAGGATCAGCGTCAGCGGCAGGCCGCCCCACAGGGTATTCGGGACGAACGGCAGGCCCAGGACGCCGCCCCACATCAGGGTCGCCACCACGATGCCGCCGACTGCCCAGACGCCCAGCAGCCAGGGCCGCCAGAAGTTGCGGTTACAGCTCAACCCGAGCAGGCCGATGATCAGCAGGACGACCAGGATCGGGCGCCACTGCTCCTCGTAGGGATAGAGGCCGAACAGGATCAGCCGGTACTTCTCATGAATGAAGGCCCAGCAGGCGCCGCCGGACGCCCGGCAGGTCTGGTTGGTCACCCCTTCGCCCGGCAGCACGCTGTTGAAGACCAGCCAGTCCAGCAACGGCGGGATCACCTTATACGCCAGCCACAGGATCAGGATCGTCAGGATCGAGTTGAACCAGTTGTTGAACAGGTTCGCCCTGACCCAGCCGAGCGGCCCCAGCGCCAGCGCCGGCGGCTTGACCGTGTCGGCCGGAGAAGGACTGTCGGGCACGGAGGCATGGCCTTGAATGGAGAGGTTGTCTGCCATCGTCAGCGCTCCACCAGGGCTATGTGCTTGTTGTACCAGTTCATGAACAGCGAGATGCCGAGGCTGATGGTCAGGTAGACCGTCATCATGATCGCCACCGCCTCGATCGCCTGTCCCGTCTGGTTCAGGGTGGTGTTGGCGACGCTGACGAGGTCGGGATAGCCGATGGCGACCGCGAGCGAGCTGTTCTTGGTCAGGTTGAGATACTGGCTGGTGGTCGGCGGCACGATGATCCGCAACGCCTGGGGCAGCACGACCAGCCGGAGGATCGTACCCCTGTGCAGGCCGAGCGCGGATGCCGCCTCCGTCTGGCCCCAATTGACCGCCCGGATGCCGCTGCGCACGATCTCCGCGATGAAGCTGGAAGTATAGACCGTCAGTCCCACCAGCAGGGCCGCGAATTCCGGGCTGATATTGGAACCGCCCCGGAAGTTGAAGCCCTGAAGCTCCGGCACGTCGAGCGCCGTGGGGGCGCCTCCGGCGAGCCATGTCAGCAGCGGCACCGCGATCAGCACTCCGATCGAGGCGAGCGCGGTCGGGAACTGCTGGCCGGTAGCCTCCTGCCGCTTCCGAGCCCAGCGCGCCAGGAACCAGACGCCGGCGACCGCCACCAGGATGGACAATCCGACCCACATCCAGATCGGGTCGTCGGCAAGCGCCGGGACCTTCATGCCCCGGTTGCTGAGGAACACGCCGGGTATCGGGTTCAACGCCTGCCGGGGATTGGGCAGGCTCTCGCCGATCACCGCGTACCAGAAGAAGAGCTGGAGCAGCACCGGGATGTTGCGGATGATCTCGACGAAGGCCGATGCCAGCTTGGCGACCAGGAAGTTGCTGGAAAGGCGGGCGATGCCGATGATGGTGCCCAGAATGGTGGCAAGCACGATGCCCAGCACCGCGACCTTGATCGTATTGAGGAACCCGACCAGCAAAGCATGGCTGTAGCTGTTGGCAGGCGAATAGGCGATCAGGGACTCCCCGATCGCAAAACTGGCCTCGCGGTCGAGGAACGAGAAACCCGTCGCGATGTTCTGCCGCGCCAGATTCTCGAGCACGTTGGTTACCAGATACCAGCCGAGCAGCGCCACGCCGCCGAGCACCAGTATCTGGAAGAAGACCGCTCGGGCGTTCGGATCGTTGATCAGGGAACGGCGCGGCGCCTGGGGAGCCGGGTTCCCGAGATTTCTGGAGATTGCCAACGATCACTCCTTTCCCGGTTGAAACGAAGGCCCGGCCATCCTGGCGGACGGCCGGGATCTGGATCGGAAGCGGCAATCTTCCGGCATTGCGTTCTCGCCAGCCGGAAAATCGACGCTCCCCCGGCTTCAGCGGACCGGCGGAGCGTACATCAGGCCGCCATTGGTCCACAGCCCGTTCAGGCCGCGCTCCAGCTTCAGCGGGGTCTTGACGCCGACGTTACGGTCGAAGATCTCGCCGTAGTTGCCGACCGTCTTGATGACGTTGTAGGCCCACTTCTCGCTCAGGCCGAGCGCCTGGCCCATGCCGGGCGTGGTGCCCAGAAGACGCTGGACGTTCGGGTCCTGGCTCTTCGTCTGATCGTCCACGTTGGCGGACGTGATGCCGCGCTCCTCGGCTTCCATCGTCGCGTAGATCACCCACTTGACGATGTCGAAGAACTCGTCGTCGCCATGGCGCACGGCCGGGCCGAGCGGCTCCTTGGAGATCAGTTCGGGCAGGATGACGTAGTCGTCGGGATTCGGCGCCAGGGTGGAACGGATCGACGCCATGCCGGAAGCGTCCGTCGTGTAGACGTCGCAACGGCCGGCGAAGAAGGCGGCGTTAACTTCGTCGAAGGACTCGATGACGACCGGCTGGAAGGTCATGCCCTTGCTGCGGAAATAGTCGGCAAGGTTCAATTCGGTCGTCGTGCCGGACTGGACGCAGACGGTGGCGCCGTTCAGCTCCGTAGCGTGGGAGACGCCGAGCGACTTCGGCACCATGAAGCCCTGGCCGTCATAGAAGGTGGTCGGCACGAAGTTGAGACCCAGCGAGGTGTCGCGGGTCAGCGACCATGTCGTGTTGCGCGACAGGATGTCGATCTCGCCCGACTGAAGTGCCGTGAAACGTTGCTGGGCGGAAAGCGGCGTGAAGCGGACGGCCTTGGCGTCGCCGAAGATCGCCGCACCGACGGCGCGGCAGAAATCGACATCCAGGCCTTGCCAGTTGCCCTGGCTGTCGGGGTTGGAGAAGCCGGGCAGGCCGGGATTGACGCCGCACTGGACGAAACCCTTCTGCTTCACCGCGGTCAGGGTCGGCCCCGCGACAGCTGCACTGGCCCCAAGAGCGATTGCGACTGCGGTCCCCATCGCGGCGAGAATTTTCGTTTTCATTCGGTCCTACCCTGTTTCTTAATTCGAAGTTCGAGCATGTGAGCAACTGTTCGCATACCCCACGAAGTTCTAGCAATGTTTGAGCCAGTTGGAATAGCGTTTGATTGTGGCTGCCCCCACAAAAGTGCATGACCCCAATCGCACCACCGCGTTTACAGGCTGCGCATCGCTCCTTCAATCGATCGAGTATGAGCTAAAACCGGCCCATCTGTCCCATTCGTTTTGCCCATTCGTTTTTGAAGGGGGGTTGGCCGGAGCCTTCCGGAATGCCAGACTGCCGCTTCACTCCCGAAAGCATATCCGATTTTCGATCGCGAGAGCTTCGCTAAAACGCCTCTTTTCTCAGCAGAAGCCATGAAAAAAGCCAAGCCAGACACGATTCTTACCCACGCCGGCAACAATCCCCGCGCCAACCATGGCATCGTCAACCCACCGGTCTACCATGCCTCCACGGTGCTGTTCCCAACGGTGGAATCCCTGGAAGACGCCGGCCATGCCTTCGACGGCGTGCGCTACGGGCGGATAGGGACGCCGACCTCGCAGGCATTCGAAGCCGCCGTCGCGGAGCTGGAAGGCGCATACAAGGCCGTCACGGTGCCGTCCGGTCTGGCCGCGATCACGACAGCGCTGCTCGCCTTCGTTTCGGCCGGCGACCACATCCTGGTAAGCGACAGCGTCTACGGTCCAAACCGCCTGTTCTGTTCCGACATGCTGAAGCGGATGGGCGTCGAAACGGAGTTCTACGATCCGCTGATCGGCGCCGGCATCGGCCGGCTGATGCGCCCGAACACGCGGGTCGTCTTCGTCGAATCCCCGGGGTCGCTGACCTTCGAGATCCAGGACGTCCCCGCCATCGCGGCGGCGGCGAAGGACGCCGGCGCGGTCGTCATGATCGACAATACCTGGGCGACGCCGCTTTTCTTCCGGCCGTTCGACCACGGCGTCGACCTGTCGATCCATGCCGCTACCAAGTACATGGTCGGCCATTCCGACGCGATGCTGGGCGTCGTCACCGCCCGCACGCCGGACCTGTGGCACCGGCTGAAGCGCTATGCCGTGCAGTTGGGCACCTGCGCCGGCCCGGACGACATCTATCTTGGCCTGCGCGGACTGCGGACCATGGGCACCCGCCTCCGGCAGCATCAGGCAACCGGGATCGAACTGGCCCGGTGGCTCCAGAACCGTCCGGAGGTCGCGCGCGTCATTCACCCTGCCCTCCCCGACGATCCCGGCCATGCGCTGTGGCGCCGCGATTTCCTGGGCGCCAGCGGTCTGTTCGCAATGGAGCTGAAGCCGGTATCCAAGCAGGCCATATCGGCCTTCCTGAACGGCATGGAGCTGTTCGGCATGGGCTATAGCTGGGGCGGCTACGAGAGCCTGATCCTGCCGGCCAATCCGGAAAAGCTGCGCACCGCGTCCACCTGGAAAAGCCAGGGTCCGATGATCCGGCTTCACGCTGGATTGGAGGACGTCGGCGACCTGATCTCCGATCTCGATCGCGGACTGACCAGACTGGGAGAGGCGGCATGACCGCGACGACGCATGACGAACTGCTGGCCCTCGTCAGCTTCAATGCCGACGGACTGGTGCCGGCGATAGCGCAGCAGCACGATACCGGCGAAGTGCTGATGATGGCCTGGATGAATCGGGATGCCATCGCCGAAACGCTGGGCACCGGCAGGGTTTGCTATTACTCCCGGTCCCGCGCGGGGCTGTGGCGAAAGGGCGAGACCTCGGGGCAGGTCCAGCACCTAAAGGAACTGCGCGTCGATTGCGACGGCGATACCCTGCTGCTGCTGGTCGACCAGGAGGGCGTGGCCTGCCATACCGGACGGCGCAGCTGCTTCTATCGCGCCGTCAGGGATGGCGGCGTCACTACCATCCTGGATGTCGAAACTCCACCCGAACGGCTCTACGGACCTAGAGATCCGCAGTAAGTCAAAATGTTTCGAGTGAGATTTTTAAGGCTTTGGAAAGGGTAATCTTCGTGGGCTTTTCCAAAAAATTTTGGAAGTCTCCTTTCCTTTGATCTAGATCAACGTAGCCCCCCAGGGTGTGAGATAGAAACACTCTTGTCTCTAACCCTCCCTGTAATCGCCTTTGAGCCAGGGGTTCTTCAAGAACCTCTGGCTTTTTTTATTTCGCGCCCAACGCTCATGATTGGTCGCGCACAAGTAAATTGCAGCCAAAAAAGAGGTGACAGGCTAGCTGTCACCCTGAGGCGAATGCGCGATGAGTAGAGGATGCGAACCAACCTCGTCCTCGATGCACTCATCGGGGATCCGGTCATAACCCGGTCGCATGGTTAATTTATCTGGACCGGGCGGTTCCCGACACTGCGCACGCGGGACATCACAGGTTTGTCACATTCTCCCATCGGCTTTCAGCGCGACCGACGGAGGTAGCGCAGCAGCGCACTGATCAAAGCGATCGGAACGACGACGACGGCCCCGACCAGAATATAGGGCAACGCCCAGTCCGCCACTCCCTTGAACAGGCCTCCTACTGCAAGCACCGTGTCCCAGGTATCGTTCAGTATCCCCATGGGATTGATATCGAAGAACGATATGGCCAACCCGACGATCAGTGAGAGTACGAGAATTCTGATGATCCAACTCATCGGGCCGAAACGCTCCATCTATTCCAGGTTCCATCATGCACCGTGACGGTGAACCGCTGTCAGATCGGTATCCGGGTACGAGAAAAAAACCACCGACCTGCGGAATAGTTGATGCAGCCAGACTGTTTTAAAGGAGTAGCACTGCGGAAGTGATGGATAAGCCGGGTTTCACGGCAATAGGAGACGGCATGGTGGTGGAACACGAGCATTGGGCTGTCGCAAACCTGCTTATCGGCCGCTACGGTCGTCAAGCCGTCAGTCAGGCCGAGGCGCGCGCGGAAGATGCCGATGCGAATGGCGACCGCGAGGGCCGGGAGATCTGGCAAAGCGTCAAGGGAGCGCTGAGCCGACATCACGGCTGCCTGGGCCGGTACGAATAGCCGCCAATTTCCAGCTGGACATCCAGCCTTGAACTTATGCATCGATCTCGCAAATTAGGCTGATTTACCCGAATTATTTGTAGCTGATGCCGGCAAAATT
>NZ_JCACHA010000863.1:0-8113 GCF_059503625.1 Skermanella sp. | reverse complement strand
TTCACCACCGCGAAAAGACGGTTCCTCGAAGACTTCGAGTCCTTGATCCTGAACCCGCGCGGTTTCGATTACCGCGCTCAGTTCACCGGTCCTACCGGCGCCAATGCCGTGGAAGCCGCCTTGAAGCTCGCACGCAAGGTTACGGGACGCAACAACGTCGTCGCCTTCACCAATGGCTTCCACGGTGTTACGCAAGGCGCCTTGGCCGCTACCGGCAACCGGTATCATCGAATGGCGCCCGCGATCCAGCTCAACGGCGTATCGAGACTGCCTTTCGACGGCTATCTCGGCAAGGACGTCGACACCGCCGAAATTCTCGAGCGGATGCTGAACGACCCGTCCAGCGGCCTCGACTCACCGGCCGCGATCCTGCTGGAAACGGTACAGGGGGAAGGGGGCTTGAATGCGGCCTCGCCGTCATGGCTGCGGCAGATAGCGCATCTGGCCCAGTTGCACGGCGCTCTCCTGATCGTGGACGATATCCAGGCCGGCTGCGGCCGCACGGGCACGTTCTTCAGTTTCGAAGGTATCGGCATCGTCCCGGACCTCGTCACGCTGTCCAAGTCCCTGTCCGGCTTCGGCTTGCCCATGGCGTTGCTGCTGATCCGTCCGCAGCATGACCTTTGGCGGCCTGCCGAACACAACGGCACGTTCCGGGGCAACACGCACGCTTTCGTCACGGCCCAGGCCGCTCTCCGTAAATTCTGGGCCGACGACATCTTCTCACGTTCCATCCTGGATAAGGCAAGGCATGTCGGAGAACGTCTCACCGCCATGACGAACCTGATCCCGGGTTCCCGCGTCAAGGGCCGGGGCATGATGATTGGCATCGATGTCGGGTCGGGGGAACTGGCGGAAGCGATCTGCCGCCGCTGCTTCGAGGATGGCCTGATCATCGAGACTTCGGGCGCTTACGACGAAGTGGTCAAGATCCTGGCGCCCCTCACCACGCCCGACGATCTGCTCGATTACGGGCTGGACATCCTGGAATCCGCCATCCATGCGGCTCTCGCCGATCGCGCGGCCGCCGCTGCCGAGTGAGGTCATCACGCCGGCTCCGGCCCGCCTGATCGCCTGAAGAGCTTTTCAATTCGACCCCATCGATGCGTTCACGCCTGAGCTTCGCTTGCGGCGGCGCGGCACTGCGCCGCCGCTTTCCGGCAACTGGTTCGATGGCTCTGAACCATTCCAGGCTCAAAGCTGACAAGAAAGGCTGATGGTCATATCATGAACCAGACTGAGCAGGCTCTTGAGCGCTTCGCGCTTATTGGTGACGAAGACGCATACAGTACAAGAGCCGACTTCACTTTCAGCGACCCGGAAGAGGTTTTGACTTGTCCGGGCTATCCCCCCGAGATCCGATGGCAGCCGGGTGAGCGCCTCGATCACTTGTTTGAGAAACGCTTTTCCCTCCTGCGGGAAACCGGTGCTGGAAACCGCGTGGCGGTCACCGCCGAGGACGGCGAACTGAGCTACGACGACCTCGAGCGCCAAGCCAACCGGCTGTCCCGCCACCTGATCGCCTCGGGCGTCAGGCCGGGCGACAGGATAGGCCTCCTCTTCAGCCGGTCGGTCTGGGCCTATGCCGCAATGCTGGGCGTGATGAAGGCCAATGCCGCGTATGTGCCGCTCGATCCGGGATTCCCCAAGGACAGGATCGCCTTCATCGCGGAGGACGCCGGCATCAGGCTCGTCCTGACGACCGCCAGCCTGCGCGGCCACCTCGACACCCTGGCGGCCGAGGTGATCTGCCTGGACGAGGTTCAGCCCGCAATCGACAGGGAAGAGTGCACCGCCCTGGACCCTCCCGCCGAATCCCTTGCCGACGACCTCTGCTACATCATCTATACCTCCGGCTCGACCGGCAAGCCCAAGGGCGTCGCTGTCGAGCACCGCAGCATCTGCAACTTCGTCAGGGTCGCGGCCGAGGTCTACGGCATCATGCCGGAAGACCGCGTCTATCAGGGCATGACCATCGCCTTCGACTTCTCGGTCGAGGAAATCTGGGTCCCCCTGTATTCCGGCGCGACGCTGGTAGCAGCTCCCCCAGGCCCCAGCCTCGTCGGGCGCGACCTTTCCCAATTCCTGGAAGCCCGGCGGATCACGGCGCTCTGCTGCGTGCCGACCCTTCTCGCCACCCTCGACGACGACTTGCCCTCGCTCCGGTTCATCCTGGTTTCCGGGGAAGCCTGCCCGCAGAACCTCGTCGAGCGCTGGTACAGCCAGGGCAGGACCTTCCTCAACGTCTATGGCCCGACGGAAGCGACCGTCACCGCCACCTGGACCATGCTCGTCCCGGACAAGCCGGTCACGATCGGGGTGCCGCTGCCGACATACAAGATCCTGATCCTAGCCCCGGACGAACCCCGGCTGGTGGAGAAGGGCGGCATCGGGGAAATCTGCATCGCCGGCATCGGGCTGGCGCGCGGCTACGTCAACCGGCCCGACCTGACCGACAAGGCCTTCATCCCGGACTTCCTTGGGCTTGACGACAACCCGTCGGGGCGGATCTACCGGACCGGCGACCTGGGCCGCATCACGGACAAGGGCGAGATCGAATACCTCGGCCGGCTCGACGCCCAGGTCAAGATCCGGGGCTACCGGATCGAGCTGGCGGAGATCGAATCCGTCATCATGAGGGTGCCGGGGATCGCCCAAGCCGTCGTCGGCACCTTCCAGCCGGAACCCGGCACGGTCGAGCTGGTGGCCTACTATACGCTCCGCCACGACGTCGACCACCTCGACCGGGAAACGATCGTCGGGACCATCCGGGGCGACCTGCCTGCCTACATGCTGCCGGCCTTCTTCGAGAGGATGGACGCCCTGCCCATGCTCCCGTGCGACAAGGTGGACCGCAAGAGGCTGCCGCCGCCGTCGGGACCGCGGCACAGCGTCCGCAAAGCCGACTGCATCGCGCCGGCGAACGACACCGAAGCCGAGATAGCGCGCACCCTGATGGACCTGCTCAAACTCGAGCAGGTCTCGATGGACGACCATTTCTTCGACGACCTCGGCGCCAATTCCCTGCTGATGGCAAGGTTCTGTGCCCGGATCCGCGAAAAGCTGAACTATTCCGACGTGTCCATGCGGGAGGTCTACCTGCATCCCACACCTCGGGACTTCGCGGCCTTCCTCACCACCCAGGCCCACAGGAAGGCACCCACGGCGCCGGCCGAGCCGGTCCATGTCGCCCGCGATCTCGATTACTGGCTCTGCGGCGGCATGCAGTTGATCTTCTATTTCGTCTACTCGACGGCCCTGACCGCCGGACTTGTCCAGGGATATGTCTGGATCTCCGAGGCACACTCGGTCGCCGACACCTATCTGCGGTCCGCCGCCTTCGGCTCGGGCATGTTCCTCGCCATGGCTGCCCTCCCGATAGCGGTCAAATGGCTGGTCGTCGGCCGATCGCGGGAAGAGAGCATTCCGATCTGGAGCTCCGGCTATTTCCGCTTCTGGCTCATCAGGCGGATGATCCAGGCCAACCCGATGGTCATGTTCGTCGGCACCCCGCTCTACAACGTCTATCTCCGCCTGCTGGGGGCGAAGATCGGCCGGAACGTCGTGATCTTCTCCGGCGTCGTTCCGGCCTGCCCGGACCTTCTGTCGATCGGCGACGGCACGATCATCAAGAAGGACAGCAATCTGGTCGGCTACCGGGCGCGCGCGGGACTGATCGAGACCGGCAGGATCACGATCGGCCGGGACGCCTTCATCGGCGAGGCGACCGTCCTCGACATCGGGACCAGCATCGGCGACGGCGCACAGCTCGGGCACTCGTCGTCGCTGCACCAGGGGCAGGCCATCCCGGACGGCAAGCGGTATCACGGCTCGCCCGCGCGGGAGACGTCGGACGACTACCTGTCGGTCGAACCGATGCCGTGCGGCATCGTCCGCCGGGCCGCGTTCTCCGCCGCTCAAGCGGTCGTCCTGTTCGGCCTGACGCTGCCGCTGCCCCTCGTGATCCTGGATTCGCTGCTGGTATGGCTGGGTTTCGGCACCGGGGCTGAGGTCGCGGCCCATGTCGGCGCCCGTTTCAACGACCTGGATTTCCAGCTGACCCTGATCCAGATTTCGGCCGGAGCCTATTTCGGATTGATCGTCCTGGGCCTGCTGAGCATCGTCACGATACCGAGACTGCTCAACCTGTTCATGACGGAAGGAAAGACATATCCGCTATACGGCTTCCACTTCCTGGTTCACCGGGCGATTTCGAGCAGAAGCAACTCGTACTTCTTCAATCTCCTGTTCGGCGATAGCTCTTATATCATCTATTACCTGCGGGCCATCGGGTACAAGATATCGCTGAAAGACCAGACCGGCTCCAACTTCGGGGTGGCGCAGAAGCACGACACGCCTTTCCTGTGCGAGATCGGCAAGGGAACCCTGATCTCCGATGGTTTCTCCATGATCAACGCCGACTTCTCCAGCTCTTCCTTCAGGCTGAGGAGGGTCTCGGTCGGCGCCGACAGCTTCATCGGCAACAACGTCTTCTACCCGGCCGGCAGCAGGGTCGGCGACAACTGCCTGTTCGGGACCAAGACGATGGTGCCGGTCGGCGGACCGGAGCTGAAAGACGTCGGGCTGCTCGGTTCTCCCAGCTTCCAGATCCCGCGTTCGGTCGCCAGGGACAGGCAGCTGGAGCACTACCGCGACGGCCCGACCTTCAAGGACCGGCTGTTCCGCAAGAACATCTCCAACACCGTCACGATATTCCTGTACCTGGCATCGCAGTGGTTCTTCGTGCATCTGGTCATCCTCCTGAGTGCCGTCGAGATGGACCAGTATGCCGAATCCGGCTGGATCGCTCTGCTCGACTTCACGATGATCGTGCTGGTCCTGACGGTCGCGTACTATGCCCTGCTCGAACACGCCAGCATCGGTTTCCGCAAGCTGCGGCCGCAGTTCTGCTCGATCTACGACGATTACTACTGGAAGCACGAGCGTTTCTGGAAACTGAGCGAAGTCTTCTACCTGGACCTGTTCTCGGGCACGCCGTTCAAGGGGATGGTCTGGCGGCTGCTGGGCGTCAAGGTCGGCAGGAAGCTGTTCGACGACGGCAGCGGCATCCCGGAAAAGACGCTGGTGACGATCGGCGACAACTGCACGATCAACCGGATGGTCACGATCCAGGGCCACTCGCTGGAGGACGGCGCCTTCAAATCCGATTACATCCGCATCGGCGACGGCTGCACCATCGGCTACAACGCCTTCGTCCATTACGGCGTCGAAATGGAAGACAACGTGGCGCTCGGACCCGACAGCTTCCTGATGAAGGGCGAGCATCTGGCCGCCAACTCGACATGGCGCGGTAATCCCGCCAGAGAGATATGAGGAAAATCCCATGTCCGCATCCTTCCAACTCCGGCCGGAATCGATGCCGCTCTGCGGCCCGGCCGACACGATCGAACTGGTCGGTTCCGCCCAGGGGACGGGCCGCCATGCCGACCGCCAGGAATGGGTCTATGTAGCCGTGCATCGCGGCCATGGCCTCTGGACCCACGTCTATGACGTCGTCCATCTGCCCGGCGCCTTCGGCGAGGAAATCCGCCTGATCCGCGTCCTGCCCGGCGACCGCCGGGTGGAGGCGCGCAACTGGGCGCTGTCTGCGAAAACGGGAAAGTTCACCTTCACGGCCGAAGCGGACGAAGACGCCGTCCGCACCACACAGGAGCAAAGATGCCTCTTACCCGCAGAGCCTTGATGCTATCCACGGCAGCCGCCGGTCTTGCCGGTTTCGCCGGTCTTGCCGGCCTGATGATGCCCCCGGCGTTCGCGGCACGGGTCAATGGACGCCTGTCGCTGCCCGCCGGGATCTGGCGTTCGCGCACCACCGCCGACCTCTTCGCGGTGGGAGAGCGGGCATGCCGCACCTATACCCTCTACGACGACGCGGCAGCGCTGACCGATGAATCCGACCTGAGCGACGTCGAAGGGGAAGTTCTGGAAACCCGGCTGGACGACGAGGGCCACCTGGAAGTGGAGTATTGGGGGACGGTCACCCGGTTCCAGTACGAGCGGCTGGACGGCTGGCCGGCGCTGCCGCGCCTCGAGGACGACGCCTGGATATCCGATCCCAACCGGACGGTCGCCGCCTTCTTCGACATTCTGTCCGGCCATTTCGCCTTCGCCGCCGAGCGCGGGATCGACTGGTCGGCACTGCGGGCGCACTGCGACGCGGCGCTCCGGCGCGGTCCCGCCACCCAGACCCATCTGTTCGACGCGTTGGCGGAATCCCTGCGCGCCCTGGAGGACGGCCACGGATCGCTGAGGGGACTGGAGCGCTACGAGGACAGCCGCCCTTGGGAAGGACAGCTCTACCGTGCCTGGAAAGCCGCCGGCGGGCGGCCGGTCGATGGCGACTACTCGGACGGTTTCACCAGCGGCTGGCTCGACCATGTCAGGCGCCGCATCCTGTCCGGGTCCGGCCATGTCGCCGCCCACGACACCGTCGCCTGGGGACATCTGTCCGATGGGCTGGGCTATATCTCCCTGATGGCCTGCGAGGGCCTGTCCGATCACGAAGGGGGGCATGCCGACGTGCTGGCCGCCAGACAGGTCTTTGACCGCGCAGTCCGGGGCTTGGGTGACGTCCGTGGACTGATCGTCGATCTCCGCTGCAATCCCGGCGGCTGGGACCGGGTCTCTCTCACTTTGGCGTCGCACCTGACGGACAGAACAGTCCGCGCCTTCACCAAGCAGCCGGTGCGGCATGGCTCCGGCCTTCAAGTGCAAACGATCGAACTGGTGCCCGCCCAAGGCGCCCGCTTCACCGGTCCGGTTGCTGTTCTGACCAGCGATTCCACGGTCAGCGCAGCGGAAGTGGGGACGCTTGCCTTGCGCGCCTTGCCGAACACCCGGTCGTTCGGCCGTCCGACCTACGGCGCGCTGTCCGACCCTTACAAGTTCCGCCTGCCGAACGGCTGGAAGGGTGCTGTGTCGAACGAGATCTATCGGGCGTGGGACGGCGCCGTGTACGAAGGCTCAGGCATTCCCCCGGACCAGCCCTCCGCCGAGCCGTCGGCTCGGGACTTCTGGAGATCGATCGACGCTCAAACCACGGATGCCAAGACATGGCTGCTGGCGCTCTGAAGACGGCGAGGGGGACTCGCCTCATGAAGCGGATGCTGCTCGCCACGACTGCGGCGGTCGCTTGCCTGATGATCGCGCCATCAGCCGAAGCGCGCAGCGCTTCCCGCCCTGAACACGCCGTCGCCGCCAGCGTCGAAGCCGGCAACGGGGCCGGCGACGGGTTCGTCGCCGTGGCCCAGGCTGCACCCGCTGAGGACGATGAAGAGGACGACGAAGAGGACGACGAAGAAGAAAATGAGGATGAGGATCAGGATCAGGATGACAGTGACGACGACGAAGAGGACGAGGATGACGAAGAAGATGAAGACGACGGGAGCGCCACCGCCGATCCCGTGCCCGGCGCCGTCACCGGCGATCAGGATGATGTAACGGCTGATGATGCCGAGGATGAGGATGAGGACGAGGACGAGGACGAGGACGAGGAAGACGACCCGTTCCCAAGCGTTCCGGGAACCCTCAACGCCACGATAGGCGGCACGTCGACCTTCCAGGCCGGAGTATTCGGAGACCTCACGCGCGGCGTCCAGTTCCGCAACGAGACCGAACTGGACTTCAACATCCGGGGCAAAGCCGACAACGGCCTTTTATACGGCCTGAAACTTCAGTTGGAGACCACCACCGGCCACGAATCCAGTTCGGAATCGAGCTTCGGTGAGGCCTACGTCTATATAGGCGGCCCCTGGGGCCGGCTTGAATTCGGCGATACCGACGATGTCGTGGCCGGAGGGCTTTTGATCTACGCCCCCAGCGTCGGCATCGGACAGGTGGATGGCGACTACGGCAGCTTTTCCAGGCTGAGCCTGGATGACTACTATCCTTTCTATCCCGACATCGGGACTTCGACCAAGATCAACTATTACACCCCGAGGATCGCCGGCTTTCAGGCCGGCATATCCTATAGCCCGCACCTTTCCGACAACGGCCAGTCCGTCGTGGCCTTTCGACCCGGAAGGGTGCGTGCCACGACCGCCTCCGCTCCCTCGCGGAGCCTATCTTCGGCAAGCGCCATCCCCCGAACCGC
>NZ_JCACHA010000862.1:0-8149 GCF_059503625.1 Skermanella sp. | reverse complement strand
CCGGACTGCATGCCAGCGGGCAGAGTACGGTCGTTTCTCCAGGCGGCCGGGCCGGAGGTATGGACCGAATCCCCCATGGCATCGACCGCGACGGTCACCGGCATGTCCCGGATCTCGAATTCATGGATGGCCTCCATGCCGAGATCCGCGAAGGCGACGACGTGCGCGGCCTTGATCGCCTTGGATACGAGGTAGGCGGCGCCGCCGACGGCGACGAGATAGACCGCCCGGTGCCGCCGGATGGACTCGATGGCGGCGGCTCCCCGCTCCGCCTTGCCGATCATCCCCAGCAATCCGGTCCGATCGAGCATCGTTTCGGTGAACTTGTCCATCCGCGTCGCCGTGGTCGGTCCGGCCGGCCCGACGACTTCGCCCCGGACCGGATCGACGGGGCCGACGTAGTAGATGAAGCGGCCACTGAAATCCAAGCCCTCCGGCAGGGGCCGCCCTTCGCCCAACAGGTCCGCGATGCGTTTGTGCGCGGCGTCGCGGCCGGTCAGCACCTTGCCGCTCAGGAGCAGCCGTTCCCCTGACTTCCAGTCCGCGACATCGTCGCGTGTCAGCGTGTCGAGATGGACGCGCCGCACCGTTTCCGGCGCTTGCAGGTGAACCTCGGGCCAATCGCCGAGATCGACGTTCGGCAGACGAGCCGGTCCACGCCCGTCCAGAACGAAATGCACGTGGCGCGTGGCGGCGCAGTTGGGAATGATCGCGACCGGCTTGGAAGCGGCGTGCGTCGGGTAGTCCCTGATCTTCACGTCGAGGACGGTCGTCAGTCCGCCCAGGCCCTGCGCACCGATGCCGAGCGCATTGACCTTGTCATGGATCTCGATCCGCAGTTCCTCGATCCGGTCCCGTGGGCCGCGGGACTTGAGGTCGTGCATGTCGATCGGTTCCATCAGCGCCTCCTTGGCAAGGAGCATCGCCTTTTCGGCGCTGCCGCCGATGCCGATGCCGAGCATCCCCGGCGGGCACCAGCCGGCGCCCATGGCCGGCACCGTCCTCACGACCCATTCCGCGATGTCGTCGGACGGGTTCAGCATGACGAATTTGGCCTTGTTCTCCGACCCTCCCCCCTTGGCCGCCAGCCTGACATCCACCACGTCGCCCGGCACCACCTCCATGTGGACGATGGCCGGCGTGTTGTCGCCGGTGTTGCTGCGCGCTCCTGCGGGGTCGCGGATCATCGAGGCGCGCAGGACATTGTCCGGGTTCCAGTAGGCCCGGCGCACGCCTTCGTTCACCATGTCGGTGACGCTCATGGCTGCGTTCCAGCGGACATCCATGCCGATCTTCAGGAATACGACGACAAGACCGGTGTCCTGGCAGATCGGACGCCGGCCCTCCGCGCACATGCGGGAATTGACGAGCATCTGAGCCATGGCGTCGCGCGCGGCCGGCGATTCCTCGCGCGCGTAGGCGTCGCCCAGGGCCTTGATGAAATCGGGAGGATGATAATACGAGATATACTGCAAGGCATCTTCGATGCTTGCGATGAAATCGTCCTGTCCTATCGTCGTCATCGGGACCTCTACGGCTGTATCTGAAGATTGCCGGCGCTTCGTCACCCGGGCATGGCTTCGACAAGGTCGATCACGGTACCGTCGCGGTATTCCGCCACGGCGACGATACGCCTTGTTCCGCCGGAACGCTCCTTCGGGGCAGCGCCCGCCGCCTCTCCCGTCAGGCGCATCGCCTTTTCCCTCAGCTCGCCGATGGTGACCACGGGCAGCCCTTCCGACAGCAGCCGGTCGCGGAGATCGGGGCGCGTCGGGTTCACCGCCACGCCCTCGTCCGTGACGACGACGTCGATCGTTTCTCCGGGCGTCGTGATGCAGGCCACCCTTTCGACGATCTTGGGATGGTTCCTGGCGGTCAGCTTGGTCGTCACCAGGGCCAGTTTCGCGCCGGCCGCGGTGTCGCTGTGCCCTCCCGATCCGCCGATGATCAGGCCGCCCGCTCCCAGGGTGACGTTCACGTTGAAGTCGAGATCGACCTCGGCGGCGCCCAGGACCATGGCGTCCAGCTGGTTGACGACCGCGCCTTTGTTGTGCGGATTGGCGTACATGGAAGCCGACATCGACTGATGCGCCGCATCGCGCCGATAGGACTCGACGGCCTTGAGGTCGAAGCACTGGACATTGAACAGCGTCCGGAACAGTCCGGCCCGGAACATGTCCACGATCGTCCCGGTGATGCCACCCGCAGCGAAGCTGCCGACGATCCCGCGCTCCACCATGACGTCCCTCAGGCAGGCGGCAGTGGCGAGCGAGACGCCGCCGGCGCCGGTCTGGAAAGAGAAGCCGTCCTTCAGAAGGCCCGACGCCGCGATCACCCGGGCAGCGGTCGCGGCGATCTTCAGCCCGTCGAGCTTGTCGGTGACGCGCGTGCTGCCGGACACGATCTGACGCGGATCGCCTATGCTGTCCACCGCGACGACGTAGTCGACGTCCTCCTGCGTAATGTCGATCGGACAGGCCGGATAGGGCACCAGGTTGTCGGTGATCGCGACGACCCGGCGGGCGTGCTTCGCGTCCACCATCGGGTAGCCCAGCGTCCCGCACGCCGACTTGCCGTCCACCCCGTTCAGGTTTCCGTAGGTGTCGGCGGTCGGAGCGGCGACGAAGGCGACGTCGATGGGGAGGCCGCCGGACTCTATCGCCCGTGCCCGCCCGCCATGAGTCTGCATGACCGCTGGAGTGGCGAGCCAGCCCCTTGCCACCGCCTCCGCGACGGGACCCGCCATGTAGGCGGTCGAGATGCCGGTCACGACGCCGCTGCGGATGTGATCGACCAGCGGCGCATGAACAGGGAAGAGGGAGCTTGGCGCGATCCTGATGTCCCGCAGGCCGAGGGCCGCGATCTCCGCCATCACAGCCCTGAGGACGTCGTCGCCGTTCCGCAGGTGGTGATGGAACGATACGGTGGCGCCGTCCGTGAGCCCGCACGCCTCGATGGCCGCCCGGATGCTCGGCAATACCTTCGACGCTCCCGGCCGCACGGCGCATAGCCGCACCGGAGCGCGCGTTACCGTGCCTGAGTTCGCGAAAGCTCCCGCGAACCGCTTGACCGGGCCGTACCCCTCGATGAAGTCAGGAAATTGCCTATCCATGCCGAGCGCCCCTGCCATCCCTGTTCGACTATGCCTGCTTCTCGATCTTTCTTCCCGTTACGACCGCTTGCTACGACCGCTTGCCGGGTGTCCGGCAGGACGATAGGTCATTGGACCGGCAGGCGTCCAATATGCAGGCGTCCGATACGATGATCCGTGCCGGCCGCCGGGAAATCGAGGAAACCACCATGCTGAACACGACCGACCAGTACCAGGAAATCCGCGACGCGGTCCGTGACCTGTGCTCGAACTATCCGGCCGAGTATCATCGGAAGATCGATGAGGAGCGCGGCTACCCGGAAGCCTTCGTCGACGCGCTGACCAAAGCCGGCTGGCTTGCCGCCATGATCCCGGAGGAATACGGCGGATCGGGCCTCGGCTTGTCCGAAGCCTCCGTGATCATGGAGGAGATCAACCGGTCCGGCGGTAATTCCGGCGCCTGCCACGGCCAGATGTACAACATGGGAACGCTGCTCCGGCATGGTTCGGAGGAGCAGAAGCGCAGATATCTCCCCGGGATCGCCTCCGGCGAGTTGCGCCTGCAATCGATGGGCGTCACCGAGCCGACCACCGGCACCGACACCACCAGGATCAGGACGACGGCGGTCAGGAAGGGCGACCGCTACGTCGTCAACGGCCAGAAGGTCTGGATCTCGCGCGTCCAGCACTCGGACCTGATGATCCTGCTCGCCCGCACGACGCCGCTGCCCGATGTCGGGAAGAAGTCGGAAGGCATGTCGATCTTCCTGGTCGACCTCCACCAGGCCATCGGCAACGGGATCACCGTCCGGCCGATCGCCAACATGGTCAACCACGAGACCAACGAGCTGTTCATAGATAACCTGGAGATCCCGGCGGAGAACCTGATCGGCGAGGAAGGCAAGGGCTTCAGATACATCCTCGACGGACTGAACGCCGAGCGCACGCTGATCGCCGCCGAGTGCATCGGCGACGGCTACTGGTTCATCGACAAGGTCGTTCCCTATGTCAGCGAGCGCGTCGTGTTCGGCCGGCCCATCGGCCAGAACCAGGGCGTGCAGTTCCCGATCGCGGAGGCCTTCATCGAGATCGAGGCCGCCAACCTGATGCGCTTCGACGCGTGCCGCCGCTTCGATGCGCACGAGCCCTGCGGAACCCAGGCCAACATGGCGAAATACCTTGCCGCCAAGGCCTCGTGGGAAGCCGCCAACGCCTGCCTGCAATTCCACGGCGGCTTCGGGTTCGCCACCGAATACGACGTCGAGCGCAAGTTCCGGGAAACCCGGCTGTATCAGGTAGCGCCGATCTCGACCAACCTGATCCTCAGCTATGTCGCGGAACACGTGCTCGGCCTGCCCCGCTCCTTCTGAGACCCGCGGCATTGAAGATCGACCTGTGGATGTACCATCGCTTCAGGCCGACCTACAAGGCGATGGCCGATCAGTTGACGATCCCGTCTTACAGACCCATCACTTCCTAGCGCGCCGTGATGAACCATTCCGCGCCGGCGCCTGCAACATGCCTGCTTTTAAGGCGGAGGATGTTGTGCAACGCTTTTTCCAGTGCGCGGCGGTTGTGAGTTCTGATCGTCAGAAGAGGGCGCGGCATCTTGGGCGTGCTCGTGTACGATGGCCGGAGCGCTCGCCGAGAGGATTGCATCCTGCCGCAAGTCGGGCCTCTTCAGCCCGACATCTCTGCCGGAACTTACCGGTCAATCTTCAATGCCGTTGGAATAAGGTAGGATACGGCCGCTTGGGGAATGACAAGAGTAAAGCAGCGAAATCCCGGCCATCGGGACTGCTCGGCGCCTGCCGTACAATCTATGACCGAGTGATTGGAAGGATGGTGGGCGTGACAGGGATTGAACCTGTGACCCCTACGATGTCAACGTAGGTGTGGGGAGCTTTCTGCTGCTTCCTCAAGTTTCCCCCACATTGCCAAACCCTTGAAAATACTCATTACTAAGTTTACTGTATGTTTCGGGTGATGTCCCGAGATTGCCCTCATTTGCTTTCTCATGCTTCCCCCACGCTTCCCCGATGGGGAAGCAGCAAAATGAGGAAACCGCCATGCCCAAGCTGACCAAGCGCACCGTTGATGCCATCCGCCCTGATCTCGGTCGGGACGTTTTCATGTGGGACGACGAACTGAAGGGCTTCGGTGTGCGCGTGAAGCCATCCGGAGCCGGCGCCTTCCTTGTGCAGTATCGGACACCGGAGGGGCACACCCGTCGGATGGTACTCGGCAGGATTGGTGTCTTGACACCCGAAGAGGGACGTAGGCTGGCGCGGGAGAAGCTGGCTGCGGTTGCTGGCGGAGCGGACCCCAGCACGGATCGGCGCGAAGTCCGCACAGCGTTGACAGTGAGCGAACTGTGCGACCAGTACCTTGAGGCAGCTAAAGCGGGCTTGGTGACGACCCGCTTCAAGCGCCCCAAACGCGCGTCCACTGTGGCAATCGACGTTGGCCGGGTGCAACGACACATCAAGCCGCTGGTCGGCAAGGTTCGCGCCGACAAGCTCACACGGACTGCCGTCCAACGCATGGCCGACGCTATTGCGCAGGGGAACACGGCGGCGACTGTCAAGACCAAGGCGCGCGGCAAGGCTGTCGTGACGGGCGGCTGCGGCACCGCGGCGCGAGTAGTTGAACTCCTTGGTGGCGTCTGGAGCTGGGCTGACAAGCGCGGGCTGGTGTCTGGACCGAACCCAGCGCACGGCATTGAAACCGTCCGCGGAAAGGCCGACGACCGCGTGCTTGCCACGGAGGAACTTCGGGCCTTGGGGAAGGTGCTGGCCGACCAAGCGGTGCTTCGCCCGGCTGCCGTGGCTGCGATTCGACTGATCGCCTTGACCGGACTGCGGCGCGAAGAAGCCGTTGGGCTTCGTTGGGCGGAGGTGGATGAAGTCGGCTCGTGCCTACGTTTGGAGGCGACGAAAACTGGACGCTCCACCCGCCCCATCGGCAAGGCCGCACTCGACATCATCAGGACACTGCCCCGCCAGCACCCAGAGTGGGTGTTCCCGAATCGGGATGCGAGCGGCAGCGCCGACCTGAAGAAGCCGATTGCCGACCTGCTCGACGCGGCTGGACTGAAGGACGCGCGGTCGCAAGATCTGCGACGCACCTTCGCTAGCATGGCCGCGGAGGAAGGTTACAGCGACGCCACCATAGGCGAACTGCTGGGGCACGCCCGGCGCGGGGTTACAGCGCGGCACTATATCCGCAGGCCCGATGCGGCTCTGATTGCCGCGGCAGACGTGGTGTCCGCCAAGATCGCCACCATGATCGACGGGGTACTGGTCACGGCTGATGTGGTGTCGCTGCCGGCGGGACAATAACAAAGGGAAGAGGCCTTTTCGGGTTCCTGACCCCTCGTGTCGATAGGTCGAGGTGGTGGGCTCTGGCGCGGCGCAAGGGTGCGCGATAGGTTCTTGATCGGCGGGGATAGAGCGGCCACTCGACAAGCCCGAACTCCGGCTGGGTTTCCCCGTTGACATCTTCGGAACGCACTGTCGGAGGGCACAAATGAGCCGTGACAAAATGGATGAGCCAAGACTGATTGGCGAGAGTCACAGAAGGCCGCGTTGGCAGAAATGGCGCCAGATCGAGTCCATAAAGATATGGGATGGCGTAGCTTTGTCGCTTAATATTGATCCCGACCAAGTTCGGGTCGGTTATGACTGGGATCTTGGGAAAAATGTTTTTGACGAGTCTCAAGAGTTCAAAGATCGTGCAGACATTATGTTCCGAAAGTTCGGTGGACGTTTCGATTGTCCTCCGTGTTTCTCATCTACCAACATGGTAAGTTTCGATGAGTTCGCTGCCGGGGCAATCTCATTCGACTGGAGTGTTCCACCAGAGTTCATTGAGATGGCTGCTAAGAACTCCGCTCAGCCCACATCCAAAGCTGAGGGACAAATGAAATCACCCAGCGCACCCCTCGCTTTGACGCCAACCTACACAACCAAGCTGCTGCGGATCGTGGATGCCATCCGGGCGGAGATTGGAAGCGATGCCCAACCCCACCACTGGACGCGCGACGCAATAGAAGCGAGATCCCACGAACTGCTGTCGGAGTTATCGTTCCGAGACGCCGAGGCCATCGCGACGGTGCTGCTGCACGATGAAAAGCGGTTGAAGCTTGGAGGGTATGGCACCTTGGTATCGAAACGACGAAATACAAGAAAGGGTGCCACCCTAAAATCAAAGCGCCGTCAATAGCTTACGTCAGGGTGTCACCCCATTATGGGCTTAGGGGTGACAGGGGGTGACAGCTCCCTGCGACCTGCCTGATGCGCCAACCTGCATCGCGTTTGCCGGGATGTTCCGGCAATTGATGAGAGGTTGCCATGCACTCAAACATCTACCTGCGCCGGAAGGCGGCGAGCGAATACTGCACCGCTCGCGGCCTTCCCGTCGCCCCCGCCACGCTCGCCAAATACGCCACGCTCGGTGGCGGCCCAGAGTTCCGCAAGTTCAGCCGCTTCCCAGTATACGAGCCGGCGGCTCTGGATTTCTGGATTGAGTCGAAGCTGACCGGCCCGCGCCGTTCGACCTCTGATACTGGGGAAGGCGCCTGACCCATGACCATCATGGACAACAATTGCGGCGCGCTGGCGGCCATGGCCAAGCAGATTAAAGCCATTTCGGACAGGGATGGACTGGATGTGCGGTACGGCCCGCTGACAGGTCCCGAGTGGTTGCCCTCAGCAGGTGCGTCAATATGCGCCATCCCTATGACCGTAAGCTGGGTGAACCGCAATTGCGCTCGGAGTTCTTGCGGCGGGTCGAGTGCTTCCACGTACCGATCGCTCAGTCGAGAGGCCGCATCTTGGCGGAAAACGCGATACAGCCTTGTCTCCCTCTCGGAAGACGATACGGAACACGCGGAGGGCGTCGAATGACAACCACGCGTGCTATCGGTCGGCCACTTAGTTTGCGCCGTTCTGGTCAGACCAACAATGACCCGTGGTTCGCCTGCGGCAGTCGGAGTTTTGCGGTTCAAGGCCATGGTGGCCCAACCCTCGTGACATGCCATGTCAGCAGCGACGATCG
>NZ_JCACHA010000861.1:0-8160 GCF_059503625.1 Skermanella sp. | reverse complement strand
CGCGGTACCTGCCAGACGATGCTGGCCGAACACGACGTCTACATCACCGACTGGCATAACGCCCGCGACGTCCCGCTGAAGGAAGGGCGGTTCGACTTCGACAGCTTCGTGGACCATCTGATCCGTTTCTTCGAGGTGCTGGGACGCGACTGCCATGTGGTGGCGGTCTGCCAGCCTTCGGTCGCGGTGCTGGCCGCCGTCGCTGTTATGGCGGAAAGGGACAACCACTCCCAGCCGCGCAGCATGACGCTGATGGCGGGTCCGATCGACACCCGGATCAACCCGACCAAGGTCAACGAGCTTGCGACGTCCAAGCCGATCGAGTGGTTCGAGCAGAAGCTGATCTCCAGCGTGCCGGTGCGCTATCCAGGCGCCCTGCGGCGGGTCTATCCGGGCTTCGTCCAGCTTGCCTCGTTCATGCAGATGAACATGGAGCGGCACAAGAAGGCCTATCGCGACATGTACGAGCATCTCGCCGCCGGCGAGGTCGAGAAGGCGCAGGCCATCCGGACGTTCTACGACGAGTATCTGGCGGTGATGGACCTGCCGGCGGAGTTCTTCATCCAGACCGTCCGCACCGTGTTCCAGGACTGTCTGCTGCCCAAGGGCGAGTTGAAGTGGCACGACCAGCCGGTCAACCCGGCGGCGATCCGGCGGACGGCGCTGTTCACCGTGGAAGGCGAGAACGACGACATCTGCTCGGTCGGCCAGACCCTGGCGGCGCAGGAATTGTGCAGCGGGCTGCGGCCCCATCTGAAGCACCATCATCTTCAGACCGGCGCCGGCCATTACGGCGTGTTCAACGGGCGGCGCTGGACCAATCAGGTCTATCCGATGCTGAAGATGATCATCCAGCAGAACGGCTGACGGCCTGACGGCCGGGACCGCCGACGCTCCCTCGCGACTCGCCAAGCCGGCCTGCATGCGCTAAATAAGGCCAAACATCGGCGGGCTACCGTTGCGGTGCGTTCCGCCGCACCCTTTTTCAAGTTTTTGGTCGGAGAGACGCATGGCGTCCTATCAATACGTCTTTGTCATGAAGGGGCTGACCAAGATCTACCCCGGCGGCAAGAAGGTGCTGGATAACGTCTGGCTGTCTTTCTACCCAGGGGCCAAGATCGGCGTGCTCGGCGCGAACGGCGCCGGTAAATCGACCCTGATGAAGATCATGGCCGGCATGGACAAGGACTACAACGGCGAGGCCTGGACCGCCGAGGGCGCCACCGTCGGCTACCTGTCGCAGGAGCCGCAGCTGGACGAGTCCAAGACCGTCCAGGAAAACGTCATGGATGCCCTGGCGGGCACCAAGGCGCTGCTGGACCGGTTCGAGGAAGTCAGCATGAAGCTCGGCGAGGTCGAGGACCCCGACGAGATGACCGCCCTGATCGACGAGCAGGCCGAGTTGCAGGAGAAGATCGAAGCCGCCGACGCCTGGGACCTTCAGCGCACGGTCGAGATCGCGATGGACGCGCTGCGCTGCCCGCCGCCGGACAGCGCCGTCACCAAGCTGTCGGGCGGCGAGCGCCGCCGCGTGGCGCTGTGCAAGCTGCTGCTCCAGAAGCCGGACCTGCTGCTGCTTGACGAACCGACCAACCACCTGGACGCCGAATCGGTGGCGTGGCTGGAGAAGTTCCTGGAAGACTACAAGGGCACCGTCGTCCTGGTCACCCACGACCGCTACTTCCTGGACAACGTCACCGGCTGGATCCTGGAACTGGACCGGGGTCAGGGCATCCCCTACGAGGGCAACTACACCGCCTGGCTCGAACAGAAGCAGAAGCGCCTGGACCAGGAGGCCAAGACCGAGGCCGGCCGGCAGAAGACGCTGGCGCGCGAGCTGGAATGGATCAGGCAGGGCGCCAAGGCCCGCCAAAGCAAGAGCAAGGCGCGTATCTCCGCCTACGAGACGATGCTGGCCGAGAGCGGCAAGCAGCAGAGCAACGAGGCGCAGATCATCATCCCGACCCCGCCCCGCCTGGGCGGCGTGGTCATCGACGCCGAGAACGTCTCCAAGGCGTTCGGCGACCGGCTGCTGTTCGAGGACCTGAGCTTCCGGCTGCCGCCCGGCGGCGTGATCGGCGTGATCGGCCCCAACGGCGCCGGCAAGACCACGATGTTCCGCCTGATCACCGGCCAGGACCAGCCGGACGCCGGCACCTTTAAGGTCGGCGACACCGCCAAGCTCGGCTATGTCGATCAGAGCCGCGACACGCTGGCGCCGAACAAGACGGTGTGGGAGGAAATCTCCGACGGGCTGGACATCATCGACCTGGGCAAGCGGTCGATGCCGAGCCGCGCCTATGTCGCCGCCTTCAACTTCAAGGGCGCCGACCAGCAGAAGAAGGTCGGCCAGCTATCCGGCGGTGAGCGCAACCGCGTCCATCTGGCGAAGATGCTGAAGTCGGGCGCCAACGTCCTGCTGCTCGACGAACCGACCAACGACCTGGACGTCGATACCCTGCGAGCTCTCGAAGAGGCGCTGGACAGCTTCGCCGGCTGCGCCGTGGTCATCAGCCACGATCGCTGGTTCCTGGATCGCATCGCGACCCACATCCTGGCCTTCGAGGGCGACAGCCACGTCGAATGGTTCGAGGGCAACTACCAGGACTACGAGGCGGACCGCAAGCGCCGCCTGGGCCACGAGGCCGACCAGCCGCACCGGATCAAGTACAAGCCGTTGCAGAGGGCGTAACCGGGGGATGGGGCGCCGGGTGTCGGGCGATGGCCCGGCACCTCACTCTACCGTATCACTCTTCGCAGAACATGACGCATTCCCGCTTGGGAGTGATCCGGCCGCCGCAATCGGTGAAGCAATCGTCGTAGTGGGCTTCGCATTGGGACTTGTGCTCCGACCGATAGCTTGAACAGCCCATGCTCTTGAAGTCCCAGACGCTTTTCTTGAGCGGAAGCTTCTGCTCCTCCCGCGCGCGGCGATAGCGGCGGAAGGCGTCCTCCGCCTGATCCTCGTCCTCTCTCTCGCACATCCTGTAATAACGTTCGGTGCGGTCGACGCAGTCCTGCGTCTCCGCCTTGCAGTCCCGCACGCATTCGCGGGTGCTGACGGTATCGGGCGCCGTATAGATGTTTTTCGTGCTGTAGATCGGGCCGCAGGCCGCGATCAGCCATGGCACTAAAAGCGCCAAGGGGAGTTTCCTGAGTACGGTCTGGGGAATTCGCATGGTCGCTCCGTGCTCAGGATGATTCTCGCAAAAGGAGTATTGTTATTCCAATAGGAGTGGAAAAGAAATCCGATAGTGTGCGGCGACCTGCCCACAGGTTGAGGTTGAGAGTGCCAGCTTTCGATCCATAACAAAGTTGAAGCCAGGTTTAATCCAGCCAAGCTTCAGCCTTGCTCCCGATCCGGAGCCCGCCCTGGAGCCCAATGAGGGAAACCCAAGCCAGATCGGACCCGCCGCCATGCCGCAGCCGAAGCCATCCGACAACCGCCACGCGCCGGTATTTACCGACCGAGAGACGGAGTTCCCGCGCTTCAAGAAGCCGGTCGGAGCGATGGCCGAGGCAGCGCCTCCGGCGGAGGGGCCGGCCGCTTCCCCAACTTCCCGAACCGCAAAGGAGCAACGCCGGCCGAGCAGGTTCCTGACCGGCTTCATCGTCGGGGTGCTGGCTGCGGGCGTCGGCGTGGTAGCCGTTTTCCTTATGCTGATCGGGGGCGACTTGAACAGCATCGACCCGGCGCCGCAGCCGCCCCGGAGAGAGGCGAGAATCGTGGCGCCCGACGTTCAGGGCGCTCCCCTGCCCTTGCCGCTGGAGACGCCCGCGCGCACCTTGCCGCCGGAGTGGCCGGAGAACGCCGTGGCGGCAGCGCCTGCGGCTCCCGCACCGCCGCCAATACCAGCGCCTTCGGCGTCGCTCGGCCAGACGCGGCTGTTCGTCCACCACTCCTCCACCCAGCCTCAGACGGTCGTGGCAAGCGAGATAGCCGGCCAACTGCGCGGCGGGGGATTGAGCATCATCGACATCCGGCGCATCTCGGGCACCATTTCGTCCGGGAGCGTCCGGTACTTCTTCCCCGCCGACCGGGAGGCCGCGACGGCATTGGCGGGAATGCTGGGACAGATCTATCGCGGGCGGAACGACCCACGGGAGTTCCGCCTGCTCGACTTCACCACCTACACCCCGAAGCCCAGGGAACGGACGCTGGAGATCTGGTTGCCGAATTAGGCGGTGATCGGCACGTGTCCCGGCTGGGCCGCCACGCGGGCAAGCCATGCCGTCACCGCCGGGTAACCCGACAGGTCGAAGCCGCCTTCATGGGCGACATGGGTGTAGGCGTAGAGGGCAATGTCGGCGATCGTGAAGGTGTCGCCGACGAAGAACCGGGTTTGCCGGAGATGGGTGTCCATCACTCCCAGAGCGGCGTAGCCTGCGGCCCGCTTGCGCTCCATCGCTTCGAGCAGCCAGGGCGTCATCTCGATCCCGTGGGTCAGCCAGAATCGGACGGTCGCGATGTTGGGTTCGTGGCTGTACTGCTCGAAGAACATCCATTGCAGCACCTGCGCGTGGGCGAAGGGATCGGTGGGCAGGAACGGCGTGCCGTCGGCAAGGTAGTGCAGGATCGCGTTGGATTCGGGCAGCAGGCGGCCGTCGTCCAGTTCCAGCAGGGGTATCCGGCCGTTGGGGTTCTTCGCCAGGAACTCGGGCGTCCGGGTTTCCGCCTTGTCGATGTCGAGCGGGACGTAGTCGTAAGCCTGCCCGAGCAGGGCGAGGATCAGCCGGACCTTGTAGCCGTTGCCCGAACAGGGATCGTCATAAAGCCGCATAGTGTCTCCGGAAACGGTCGCGGTGGGATAGGCAGGGAAGCCGTGGTTCCATGGTACCCGAAGCCGCCGGCGAACGTTATGGTCTGGTACGTTATCCGCTCTGCGAGTCCAGGTGCCTGCCTTATGTCGAATTCACCGTCGTCCCTCCACCCCGAAGACGAGCCTTTCATCGACCCTCTACTGACGCCGGAGGAGCCATCCGGCTTCCAGCGGACCATGCGGTATCTGCTGGCCGAGTGGGAGCCGGACCGCGCCGTGCTGGCGATGGAGATCCTGCCGCGCCACTTGAACCGGGCGGGAGTCGTCCATGGCGGGGTGCTCGCGACCTTGCTCGACACAGTTGGCGGTTTCGCCGGGACCTATTGCACCGTGCCAGGCAACAAGCGCGGTGCGGTCACCCTGTCGCTGACCACGACGTTCCTGTCGCAGGCCACCGCCGGCACCCTGCGCGCGGTCGGACGGCGGCGCGGCGGCGGGCGCAAGATCTTCATGGTGACGTGCGAGGTGTTCGACGACCAAGACCAACTGGTCGCACTGGGCGAAGGGACTTACCGGTACCGCAGCGGCAGCGAGGACCCGGAAGGCGTGCCGGCCGGCTAAGCCGGCACGCCCGAAGGTTCAGGCGCGGTCGCGCAGCATCCTGGCGGCTTCGATCGCGAAATAGGTCAGGATGGCGTCGGCGCCGGCGCGCTTGAAGGCCAGCAGGCTTTCCAGCACGACCTTGTCGTTGTCGAGCCAGCCGTTGGCGCAGGCCGCCTTCAGCATCGCGTACTCGCCGCTGACCTGATAGACGAAGGTCGGCACGGCGAAGGTCTGCTTGACCCTGGACACGATGTCCAGGTACGGCATGCCGGGCTTGACCATGACCATGTCGGCGCCCTCCTGAAGGTCCAGCGCCACTTCGCGCAGGGCCTCGTCGGTATTGGCCGGGTCCATCTGATAGGTGCGCTTGTCGCCCTTCAGGAAACCGCCGGAGTTGACCGCATCGCGGAACGGGCCGTAGAAGCCGGAGGCGTATTTGGCGGCATAGGAGCAGATCCGCACCAACTGGTGCTCCTGCCCGTCCAGCGCGTCGCGGATGGCGCCGATCCTGCCGTCCATCATGTCCGACGGCGCCAGGATGTCGATGCCGGCGGCGGCCTGGGCAAGGGCCTGGGCCACCAGCACCTCGACCGATTCGTCGTTGAGGATGACGCCGTTGTGCATCAGGCCGTCATGACCGTGGCTGGTGTAGGGATCGAGCGCCACATCGCCGACCAGACCCAAGTCGGGGAACTGGCTTTTCAGCGTCCGGATGGTCCGGCACATCAGGTTGTCGGGGTTGGTCGCCTCGCGCCCGTCCTCGGTCTTCAGTTCCGACGGCGTCACCGGGAACAGCGCCACCGCCGGGATGCCGAGATCGACCGCCTCCGCCACATGGGCCAGCAGCAGGTCGAGCGACAGGCGTTCGACGCCGGGCATCGACGCGACCGGCTCGCGCCGGTTCTCGCCGTCAAGCGCGAAGACCGGCAGGATCAGGTCGTCGGTCGTCAGGCGGCTCTCGGCCACCAGACGGCGGGTCCAGGCATCGGCGCGGTTGCGGCGGGGCCGCATGCGCAGATTGAGCTGCCGCGCGCCGGCCGGAGTCACGGAGGGAGCCGCCACCGGAACGGGGGCTACCAGCGGGACGGGAGAAGTGACCGGCGGTTCGGCGGGCCGCGGAGGTTGCCGGTTGAACAGCTTGGTAAACATCTGATCTGGAGCTCGTTATTGGCAGCCGCGACTGTACGCCGTTCAGGACACCCGGCTCAATCCCGGATCTTGCTCCTGGAGCACCCAGCGGGTCCCGCTACGGACATACCTGCTCAGCAATCCGGGTGTGAAGCGCGCCCCTTCCCAGGACCTTACCAGGAAAGTGACGGAAGCGTCCTCGCCGGCGCCGTCGATCGAGATGAAGTTATAGGCGTTGGGTTCGTTCCGCAGCCGGGTCGATGTCGCGGTCGAGGCCTGGGCCACCAGGATCGAGCGTTCGACCTTGGTGTGGTGGCTCATGATGTCGCCGCTGTACGCCTTGTGCAGGTGGCCGGCCAGCATCAGGTCAACCCCGGCGTCCTCCAGCCGGCGCAGCGCCTTGCGGGCACGGCCGACCAGAGTCGTCTTCGGGGCGTCCGGCGGCGGCAGAAACGGGTGGTGGGTGAAGAAGATCTTGAAACGGTCCGGTCCCGCCGCCTTCAGCGTCCTGTGCATCCGCTCGATCTGCTTGGCATTGATCCGGCCCTCCGCGAAGTCCCAGATCAAGGGCCGCACCGTGTTGATGCCGACCACGACAAGGTCGTCGTCCTGGTGGATCGGGCACAGGTCCTCGCTGATATAGTGCTTGTAGTTGCGGTAAGGGTCGATGAAGCGGCCCAGCAGGTTGAAGTTCGGGATGTCGTGGTTGCCTGGGATCACCATGTAGGGCATCGACAGCCGGTCCAGGAAGGCGCGCGCCTCGCGGAACTGGCTGCGCCGTGCCCGTTGCGTCAGATCGCCGCTGATGATCGCCAGGGAAGGCTTCTGCTCCTCCAGGTCCTCCGCCAGCGCTTCGACCACGCGCGGGTCGATGCGGCCGAAATGGAGGTCGGAGATATGGGCGACGGTGCGCATGCCGTTGGCCTCAGGCGCTCGCCCGGCGCGGGCCGCCCGGAGCTTCGGCGGGTTTGTCTTCCACTTCGGCGGGGGCCGCTTCGGCGTTCTCGGCCGGAACCAGGATACGCAGGCCGCCGGCCAGCATCCGGTAGTGGAGCGGCGCCTCCATGCGGTGGACCTCCCCGTCGTTGGCGACCTTCAGGGTGCGCCGGCGGCTCTTGACCGTGAACTCGGTCAGGCTCATGACCTCGAGCTCCGCGTCGCGCTGCCAGGTTCCTAGCACCAGCGCCACCATCATCTTGGCCATCTTGAGCGGCTGGCGGTGCTTGGCGAGGTAGAGCGCCAGCTTGCCGGTATCCAGGTGCGAGCGCTTCAGGAAGGCGCCGAAACCTTCGTCATAGGGGTTGTTGGCGACAGCCAGGATCGGCGTGGTGATTCGGCGAGTTCCCCGGTCGGTCTGGAGCCTGACACGAAGCAGCGGGTACTCCTTGAGCGCCTTCACCATGGCGATGCCCATGGCCGGCCACTTGCTGAGGCCCCTGCTTTCCCGCACCTCCTCCCGCTCCTGGACCATCATCGGGTAGAGGCCGAGGACGGAATGGTTGAGAAAGACGGTGCCGTTGACGTCGCCAACATCCATCGGCTTGATGGTGCCGCGCGCCAGCAGGGGCACGGCTTCCGCTATGGGAAGCGGGATGCCGAGGTCCTTGGCGTATAGGTTGAGCGTGCCGAGCGGCAGGATGCCCAAGGCCTTTTCGGTCCCCATCACCTT
>NZ_JCACHA010000860.1:0-8211 GCF_059503625.1 Skermanella sp. | reverse complement strand
CTCGACCCCCAGGGGACAAGGGAGGACAACCGGGGATCATCGCCCTCCGGAGGGGGGAACCGGGAGAGGGCATGGGGGCCAGGGGAAGGCGTCGGTCGCCGGCGCTTCATCGAGCCGCCGGCATTGTCCTGCGTATGATTTGATTGTCGGTACGGGGCGATCAGAACGCCGGGGTCGGTGTCGGCACGTAATCGACGCTGTCGGTCGAGGCGTAGTCGAACGTCACGTCCTTCCAGGTGTCGAGCGCCGCACGCAGCGGCTGGCACCACTTGGCCGCCTTGACCAGGACGTCAGGTCCCTCGTTCCAGATATCGATGCCTTCGTTGCGGGCCTTGACCATGCATTCCAGCGCCACCCGGTTGGCGACGGCGCCGGCCTGGATGCCGCCCGGATGGCCGATGGTGCCGCCGCCGAACTGAAGCACCACGTCATCGCCCAGATATGTCAGCAACTGGTGCATCTGACCGGCATGGATGCCGCCCGACGCCACCGGCATCATCTTCTTCAGACCGGCCCAGGGCTGGTCGAACAGGATGCCGTGCTCGAGCTTCTGCGGGACGTTGACTTCGCGGCAGGTGTCGTAGATGCCCCGGATGACGTTGGGGTCGCCTTCCAGCTTGCCGACGACGGTACCGGCATGGATATGGTCGACGCCGGCCATGCGCATCCACTTGGCGATGACGCGGAACGACACGCCGTGCGACTTCTGCCGCGTATAGGTCGAATGACCGGCGCGGTGCAGGTGCAGGATCATGTCGTTTTTGCGCGCCCACTTCGCCATCGATTGGATGGCGGTATAGCCGATCACGAGGTCGATCATGATGATGACGCTGCCGAGCTGCTTGGCGAACTCCGCCCGCTCGTACATGTCTTCCATGGTAGCGGCGGTGACGTTCAGGTAGGTGCCCTTGATCTCGCCGGTCTCGGCCATCGCCTTGTTGACGCCCTCCATGCAGTAGAGGTACCGGTCGCGCCAGTGCATGAAGGGTTGGGAATTGATGTTCTCGTCGTCCTTGGTGAAGTCGAGTCCGCCTTTCAGCGCCTCGTAGACGACGCGGCCGTAATTGCGGCCCGACAGGCCCAGCTTCGGCTTCATGGTGGCGCCCAGCAGCGGGCGGCCGTAGCAGTTCAGCCGTTCGCGTTCCGCGATGATGCCGGTCGCCGGTCCCTGGAACGTCTTCAGGTATGCGGTCGGGATGCGCATGTCTTCCAGGCGCAGGGCCTTCAAGGGCTTGAAGCCGAAGACGTTGCCGATGATCGAGGCGGTCAGGTTGGCGATCGAGCCTTCCTCGAACAGGTCGAGGTCGTAGGCGATATAGGCCATGTACTGGTTGTCGGAACCGGGGATGGGATCGACCCGGTAGGCCTTGGCCCGGTAGTTCTCGCAGTCGGTCAGGCGGTCGGTCCACACGACGGTCCATGTCGCGGTCGAGGACTCGCCGGCGACGGCTGCGGCGGCTTCTTCCGGGTCTACGCCGTCCTGCGGCGTGATGCGGAAGGCTGCCAGTATGTCGGTATCCTTGACCTCGTAGTCCGGGACCCAGTAACCCATCTGCTTGTACTTGAGGACGCCGGACTTGTACCGGACCTTCATGTCCGTGATCTGTTTGTCGCTGTCCACGACGGTCCGTTCGACGATTTCCTGCATTGGTTTTTTCCTCCCGCAATCGGGCCTGGACTGTGTGCCGGCTTGCTACGATTGACTTGGCCTTGACGGTAATCCCGATTTTCAGTAAAGAAAATTCAATAGTTTTGACGATTTCGTCAAGGAATCCCTTGTGAATAAGCGACCCCCGATCGCAGGTACGAAATGACCCTCCGCCACTCCACGATCCGGCAGCTTCAGGTCTTCGTCGAAGCCGCCGAAACCCTGTCCTTCGCCCGCGTCGCCGAGCGCCTCGGCCTGACGCCGGCGGCAGTGTCGTTCCAGATCAAGCAGATCGAGGGTCTGTGCGGCTTCGCCCTGTTCGAGCGGGTCGGACGCCGCGTCGTCCTGACGGAGGCCGGCGCCGCCCTGGTGGAATACGCCGCCGTCGTGCTGAAGGCGCTGAGCGACGCCGACGAACGCCTGCGCGAGCTGAAAGGCCTGAGCGGCGGCCATGCCAGGATCGGGCTGGTCAGCACCGCCAAATACATCATGCCGCTGATGCTGGCCCGCTTCCAGGCGACCTACCCGCGCATCGCCATCCACCTTCAGGAGGGCAACCGGCGCGACATCATCGCGGCCCTTCTGAAGGGCGACATCGACATCGCCGTCATGGGCAAGCCGCCGGCGGACGCCGATGTCGCCGCCGAACCCTTCGCGCCCCATCCCTCGGTCCTGATCGCACCGCCGGGCCATCGTCTGGCGAGCGGCGGCCCCATACCCTTGGAAGCCCTGTCCGAAGAACGCTTCATCGTCCGCGAAGACGGCTCCGGCACCCGCGCCCTGATGGAGAAATTCTTCGAAGACGGCGGCTTCTCACCCCGGATCGTCCTGACGTCCAGCAGCAACGAGACGATCAAGCAAGCCGTGATGGCCGGCATGGGCGTGGCCCTGATCTCCCGCCACACGATCCAGCTCGAACTCCGCATGGGCCTTTTGACCACCCTCCCAGTCGAAGGACTGCCCCTGATGCGCTCCTGGTTCGTGGCAAACCGCCGCCATATGCCCCTGCTCCCCGTCCACACCCAGCTACGCCGGTTTTTGCTGGCGGAAGGCAAGTCGCTGATCGACGGGATAGAGCGGGATTACGGCGCCGTGGAGCGGCGGTGAGTTTTTAGTGAAGAGGAAGTTGTTTGAGAACATCAATGCTCAATAACCGGAATGAACACGGATTTCCCACGGATGAACACGAATAGCGATGAAAGATCCTGCTTTGCGGAAGGCGTGGGCGCAATTCAGTTCCGTGTTCATCCGTGGGAAATCCGTGTCCATCCGTGTTCCTGTCACGAAAATAAACTACAAATACATAAGAAATGAAAACTATGACTATTGTAAGTATAAGAATAGAAGGAGAAAAGATTGCTTCAACGCCTTGCGGACAACGATCGACGAGGCTGAAGCCAGCGGCATCAGTCCGCGTAGCGTTGACATTGCATGACCGCCAATAAGGCCACTCGCCTCAGCAGTTCCAGCATGTTACGACACAAGCCGATGAAGCGGATCGGGAGTCGAAACCCTCCCGTCCGCCAAAGAAAAGCAAGCCGGAGGGAATTGACACCATGCGGAAATCAGCCGCCATCGTGGGTTGGGCTCACACCGCGTTCGGAAAATCCGAGGCTCCCGATGTCGAAAGCCTGATCGCGGAGGTCGCAGGGGCGGCGCTCGATCATGCCGGCGTCGATGCCGCCGATGTCGATGCGATCACCGTCGGCGTCTACAACAACGGCTTCTCGCGCCAGGGGTTCGAAGGAGCGCTGGTTGCGACAGGCCTGCCCGCCCTCGGCTACACGCCGTCCGTCCATGTCGAGAACGCCTGCGCCACCGGCTCGGCCGCCATCCACGCTGCACTTGATTTCGTGGAATGCGGCCGGGGCCGCATCGCCCTTGTCGTCGGGGCGGAGAAGATGACGGCGCTGCCGATCCCCGCCGTCTCCGATATCCTGCTGACCGCGTGCTACCGCAACGAGGAGGCGGAGGTCGAAGGCGGATTCGCCGGCATCTTCGGACGCATTGCGCAGAATTACTTCCAGCGCTACGGCGACCACAGTGCCGAACTCGCCCGGATCGCGGCCAAGAACCACCGCAACGGCGTCGAGAACCCCTATGCCCAGATGCGGAAGGACCTCGGCTTCGACTTCTGCAACACGCCGTCGAACAAGAACCCGCTGGTCGCCGGCCCGTTGCGCCGCACCGACTGCTCGCTGGTGTCGGATGGCGCCGCGGCACTGGTGATCGCCGATGCCGAAACCGCCGCGACGCTCCAACGCGCGATCGGTTTCCGCGCCCGCCGGCAGGTCAACGACATCCTGCCGCTGTCGCGCCGCGACCCGACCGCGTTCGAGGGCGCCCGCCGCGCTTGGGACCGGGCGCGCGAAGATGCCGGCGTCACGCTCGACGACCTCGATCTGGTCGAAACCCATGACTGCTTCACCATCGCCGAGATGATCGAGTACGAGGCCATGGGCCTCGCCGAACCCGGCCAGGGCTGGAAAGTGGCCGCCGAGGGCATCACCGAGAAGAATGGCCGCCTGCCGGTCAATCCCTCCGGCGGCCTGAAGGCCAAGGGGCATCCGATCGGCGCCACCGGCGTTTCGATGCACGTCATGGCCGCCCTCCAGCTCATGAACGAAGCCGGCGGCATGCAGATCCCCGACGCCCAACTCGCGGGGGTCTTCAACATGGGCGGAGCCGCCGTTGCCAACTACGTCTCCATCCTGGAGCGCGTCAAGTGAACGGGCTGCCTGTCTCCCGGCGGGTCATGAACCTGTCGCACTTCCTGACCCGTAACGCCCGCCGTCTTCCCAACCATCCAGGCCTGATCTGGGGCGAGCGGACCTGGACATGGGCGGAGATGGAAGCCCGCGTCACCGCCATGGCGGCGGCGCTGGCCGCCAGGGGAGCAGTCAAGGGCGATCGCATCCTCGTGCATTCGAAGAACTGCAACGAGATGTTCGAATCCATGTTCGCCACGTTCCGGCTGGGCGCCGTCTGGGTTCCGACCAATTTCCGCCTGCTGCCGGACGAAGTCGCGACTCTGGTCCAGGATTCCGGCGCCGCGATTTTCCTGTGCCACGCCGATTTCCCGGACCACGCCGCCGCCGCCCGGAAAGCGGCGCCGGACATCGATGTCATCAGCCTTGGCGGAGAGGCCGGCTTCGGCGACGCCGATATCGACACCCTGATCGAGGACCACAGGGGCGCCCAAGCGCCTGCAGCGGCGGTCGAACACGACGATCCCTGCTGGTTCTTCTTCACCTCCGGCACGACGGGGCGCTCCAAGGCCGCTGTCCTGACGCATGGTCAGATGGCATTCGTCATCAACAACCACCTGTGCGACCTTGTCCCGGCGACGACGGAGGAGGACGCCTCCCTGGTCGTGGCCCCCCTGTCGCACGGGGCCGGCATCCACCAGCTCAACGTCGTGGCGCGCGGAGCGCCGACGATCCTGCTGCCGACCGACCGTTTCGACGTGGACGAGGCCTTTCGCCTGATCGAGCGCCATCGGGTGACGAACCTGTTCACCGTGCCGACCATCCTGAAGATGCTGGTCGAGCATCCCGCCGTGGACAGATACGACCACTCATCGCTCCGCTACGTGATTTATGCCGGCGCTCCCATGTACCGCGCCGACCAGAAGGTGGCGCTGGCGAAGCTGGGTCCCGTGCTGGTCCAGTATTTCGGCCTCGGCGAGGTGACGGGCAACATCACCGTCCTGCCAACCCGCAACCACCATATCGAGGACGGTCCCGAAGCAAGGCTCGGCACCTGCGGGTTCGAGCGCACCGGCATGCAGATCTCGATCCAGGACATCGAAGGCCGCGAACTCCCGGCGGGCGAGACCGGGGAGATCTGCGTCATCGGCCCCGCCGTCTTCGCCGGCTACTACCAAAACCCGGAAGCCAACGCCAAGGCGTTCCGCGACGGCTGGTTCCTGACCGGCGATGTCGGCCACATGGATGCCGAAGGCTACCTGTACATAACAGGCCGCACCTCCGACAAATACATCTCCGGCGGCTCCAACATCTACCCGCGCGAGATCGAGGAGAAGATCCTGACGCAAGGAGCCATCGCCGAAGTCGCGGTGCTCGGCGTGCCCGATCCCACTTGGGGCGAGGTCGGCGTGGCGGTCTGCGTGCTGCGGCCCGGCGCTAACCTGGACGAAGCCGAACTGATCGCCTGGATGTCGGAGCACATCGCGCGCTACAAGGTGCCCAAGCGGGTGTTCTTCTGGGACGCTCTGCCGAAGTCCGGTTACGGCAAGGTGCCGAAACGTCTCGTCCGCGACGAGCTGGAAGCCCGCGGCCTGCTGAAGCCCGCCGCCGGAGCCTCCGCATGATGATCGACCCGGAGCGCAGGGTGCTGCAACTCGGCCCGGCACCTGCGGAGCGCGTCCAGTGGGTTGCCGGTAACGCCCGGCCGCTGGAATTCACCCTGGAGCCGGGGCTGAACTTCATCGAGGCGATCCGCCGGCCGCTTAGCCAAGCGGGTGGAGAAAGCGCCGTCCTGACGCTGGAGGGCGGCGCCTTCGGCCCCTTCACCTATGTCGTGCCGGCCCGGGCGCCGACGCCGGAACACGCCGCCTTCTACAGCGAGTTCCACCGGCCCCCCGGCATCAGCCGCCTGGAGGACGCCGCCGTGACCTTCGGTCGGCGCGACGGCGGCGCCTTCCTGCATTGCCACGGCGTCTGGACCGGCGCCGACGGCATCAGGCGGGGCGGTCACGTCATCCCGGATCAGACCACCGTCGCCGAACCGATCCGCGCGAAGGCCTGGGTGCTGGACGGCATGGCATTCGAAGCGCAACCCGACCCGGAAACCAATTTCACGCTGTTCGGCCCGGTATCCGGCGCTGCCTTCTCCTCCCCCTCCGGCCGGTTCTTCGCGGCGCGCTTCCGGCCGAACCAGGACATCTGCGGCGCGCTGGAAGAGTTCTGCCGTAGCCGGGGCATCGTTGCCGCAGCCCTGCGCGGTGGGGTCGCCAGCACCATCGGGGCGATTTTCGAGAATGGCGCCGTCGTGGACAGCTTTGCTACCGAGCTATTGATCCGGAGCGGCTCGATAGTGCCCGACGCCGATGGCGCCCCCATGGCAGTGCTCGACGTGGCGCTGGTCGATCACCGGGGAGACCTTGCCGAAGGTCGCCTGACGCGTGGGGCCAACCCTGTCCTGATGACACTCGAAGTCGTCATAGAGGCCCTTGCCGCTCCCGCCTGAACCGGCCCGGTCCTTCAGGGCATTTTCTGTATCGCACCATCTATCCCCCGTCAGCCGGGGGATTTTTTGTGACTTGAAGCCTCATCAGTATCACGGCATTGACACTGTAGAATTGACGGCATCTATCCTAATTTTCAGCTTACAGCAATCAAATGGCTGGCGACTTTTGCACCGCAAAATAGCCGTATTTTGCCGATGCTGCCATAGATGAACTAAGACAAGCTTTATATGTTGTCCTTCTCTGTGTTCCAGATACGAGCCAGCATTGAATCGAATTATCAGGAATATGATTTCACCATTCGAAAGATATTGAGCCGTATTTGAAGGGAATTGGTGATGCGAGAACGATACAATATCGATGAGCTGCGCGGGTTCGCCTGTATCCTGCTCGTCTCGCTCCATGTGATCGGCCACAACCCCGAAGTCGGCATGCGCCTCGAGGAAGGCTCGCTGTTCCGTTACGCGGCCGAGAGCTGGACGTTCGTCCGGATGCCGCTGTTCACCTTCATCTCGGGTCTCGTCTACGCGTTCAGACCTGCCCGGATCGAGCATCTGCCCGACTTCTTCAATAAGAAGCTCCGCCGGCTCGGCATCCCCCTGCTGGTCGTTGCGCCGCTCTTCTTCATCCTCCAGGCCATCACGCCGGGGACGACGGCGACGCCGGACTGGTTCGAGTTCCTGACCATTCCCGTCCTTCCCTACCAGCATTTCTGGTATCTTCAGGCCCTGCTGCTGATCTTCTTCGTGGTCGGCACCCTCGATGCCATGGGCTGGCTGTTCCGCCCCGCCGTGATCGCCGGCCTGTCGGCGGTGGCGGTAGCGCTCAACCTCACCGTCGCGAATACCCTGGAGCCGGAAGTCGATATCTTCTCGATCAGCCAAGCGGCTTATCTGTTCCCCTATTTCCTGCTGGGCGTCGCCTTTACCCGATTCCAGGAAACCTTTTCCGCCGCTCCGGTCAGGCTGGGCGTCGTCGTCGTGCTCGTAGCCGGGACGCTGTTCCATCAGGCGGCGCTATGGAACCTGATCACCGTAGATATCGGACGTACCAGCATCCTGGGCCTGCTGTGCGGCACCACGGCGTCGCTGGTGCTGGTCAGGTTCATGCCCAAGGCATCCCTGTTCCGGACCATCGGCAAGCACTCCTACGCCATCTTCCTCCACCACATGTTCTTCCAGGCCGCTTGCCGGATCGTGCTGATGCGGGTGGGCGCCGAAGACTGGCAGATCTTCGTGCTGGCGGTGGCGGGCGGCTGCATCGGCCCCATGGTGCTCCAGCGGCTGGCTTCCATGAACCCATGGACCCGGACGGCGCTACTGGGCGCCGCTTGAGGCTGCTCATGCCGTAGGTC
>NZ_JCACHA010000859.1:0-8213 GCF_059503625.1 Skermanella sp. | reverse complement strand
GCGAAGTTCGCCGAGCAACTGGCCCGGCGCCTGGACGAGACGCGGCGGACGCCGCAGGTCTCGGAGTCCGGCTAAGTCCGCCGCCCGATCCCCCGTCTGCCCTGTTCTCCTTCGGCATACCCGCGGCCCTGACCGGGGGTCCTGTGTTCGTCGTCATCGTCGCCAAGTCGATCTTCACCATCATCGACCTGGTGCTCGCCCAACTGGATACGGTGGTCAACCGCAAAAGCTTCGAACGTGCCGTCCGCACCGTCCTTGAAGACTCGCGCGAACACGTCGGCGAGACGCTGGACCTGGCATTGGTCGGCTGGATCGACGAAGTCGGCAACACGATCCGGCTGAACCAGCGTGTCGTGGGCAGATGATGCCCCTCGTGCTGAACCGGGTTGAACCGCTGGTGTGGGAAATGCTGGGCGCCAACGCCGGTGCGCTGATCGACATCTTCCGCACGCGGCAATGGGACCTGAAGCCGGTAGAGCGGCGGCCAGCGGCAGCGCCTCGCCATCGCCCGCACCCTGCTCGCGGACCGGCCGGTCTTTCTGTTCGACGGGCCGAATTCCGGCCTGGACGTCACCATGGCGCGCAGGCTGGGCGAACTGATCCGCGGCCTCTGCCGCGACATGGGCAAGCCGGGTCTACGTGATAGCCTCCGGTGTCCTTGGAGCCTGGGCGGCCTATTGGCTTTACCCGGAGGACCCAAGCTCCAAGGATCGAGGGCTGGGCTGGAGTCGCTGCCGACCCGCCAGGGATGGAAAGCGCTACTGCCGCGCGCGCGCCTTCTCGATTTCCGCGTAAAGCTCCTTCGTCAGCTCTTCGCCGACCTGGGCCGCGTATTTCTCGACCACCGGCTTGACCTTCTCCCGCATGCGGGCAATTTCCTCGGGTGCTATGTCGTTGATCTGCATGCCGTTCTTGACCAGCGTTTCGCGGGACTTCTCATCCATCTCACGCGCGACCCTGCGCTGGTAATCCCTGGTTTCGACGGCGGCATCCTCGAAGATCTTCTTTTCCTCGTCCGAGAGAGAATCCCAGAACTTCTTGCTCGCCATCAGCAACTGGGAATTATAGATGTGCCTGGTATTGCTGAAGTACTTCTGCACTTCGTCGAACTTGGACGCCTCGACGGTCGAATACGGGTTCTCCTGGCCGTCCACCGTTCCGGTTTCAAGGGCGGTATACAGCTCCGGGAACGGCATCGGCACGGCATTGGCGCCCAGGGCGTTGAGCATGTCGATGTAGAGCGGGTTCAGGATCGTGCGGATCTTCAATCCCTGGATATCTTCCAGCTTGGTGATCGGCCGCTTGCTGTTGGTGATGCTGCGGTAGCCCTGCTCCATATAGACTAGCCCGACCAGCCCCCGTGCCGGCATCGGCTCCAGCAGCTTCCGGCCGAGCGGTCCGTCGAGCACGATGTCCGCCTCCCGCTCGTTCGCGAAGGCGAACGGGAAGTCGAGCACGAGGAAGTCCTTGAAATTGCCGACGAGCTGCGCCGGCGCCATCATCGAGACCTCGATCGTGCCGCCCTGCATCGCCGAGGCGACTTGCTGCTCGCCGCCCAGGGTACCGCCGGCATAGACCCGGACCTTGATCTTTCCGCCACTCTTCTGCTCGATCAGCTCGGCGAACTTCTTGGCCCCGACGCCTTGCGGATGCTCGATATTGTTGACGATCGGCATCTTGATGCTGCGCGACTTGATCTCCGCACGGACCGGATCGGCGGCGCCCGTCATGATGACGAACGCCAGACCGAGGCACAGCGTCAGGTGCGAAATTCCCGGAATCTTCATTTACCCCTCCCCCACACGTGCGCGATCGGCCCCTGTGGCGATGGAGCCGGCCGCAAAGCTTCGTCGAAGGAGAAACGCCGCATCGTCGCGATTGCTGCGGCACGGCGGTAATTTAAAGTCCCGCTTGGCCAGTGCTTATTGCAGCACGAGTTCAGGAAGGATCGGGTGGAAAGTCCGCTCCAAGGCTGGTCTCCTTCCAGGCGTCGATCTCTTCGATGACGCTGACGAGCTTACCGCGCACGGCATCGACGCCGAAGGCGCCGAGGACCAGATGGCGCGGCGCGTTTTCCGCCTCCACGGCCTTGATCATCGCAGCGGCGGCGCGTACCGGATCGCCGGGCTGCTTGCCGCTGATGCCGGAGGTCGCCTTCATGCGCGACGCGGCGGTCTCGGCATAATCGGCGATCCGGCTCGGCGTCTGCTTCAGGGAGCGGCCGGCCCAGTCGGTCCGGAAGGGGCCGGGCTCGACGCAGAGGACCTTGATGCCGAGCGGTTCGACTTCCCGAGCCAGCGAGTCCGAAAGCCCCTCGACCGCATGCTTGGTCGCCGCATAGTAGCCGGAGCCCGGAAAACCGACGAAGCCCGCGACGGACGAGATATTGACGATGTGCCCTCGCCTGCGCGCCCGCATGCCCGGCAGTGCCGCGCGGATCATCGCGGCCAGCCCGAACACGTTGGCTTCGAACATGGCGCGGATCTCGGCATCGTCGCCTTCCTCTACCGGGGCCTGATATCCGTAGCCGGCGTTGTTCACCAGCACGTCGATGGTGCCGAAACGGTCTTCGGCAGCCTTCACCGAAGCCGCGACCTGACCGGCGTCGGTCACGTCCAGCGCCAGAGCCAGCGCATTTTCCTTATGGCCGTCGGCCAGATCCCGCACGCGATCGATGTCGCGGGCGGTCACGACGACACGCCAGCCACGATCGAGCACGAGCTTGGCGAGTTCGCGGCCGAAGCCGGTGGAGCAGCCGGTGATGAACCAGACCGGAGAAGTGTCGGACGTCATGCATCTCTTCCCTATTGCCGAAAACGCCGGCGGCAAACGCTTGGGCGGCAGACGCTTGGAAGTCTTGCAGATGGAAGTCTTGCAGAACCGCCGCCTCTCCGCAGGCGTTACCCGCAGTCAAACAGGCGCTGGCTTTGAGAGTTGCCCTGGAAATCCCGATCGTTCGACGAGATCAGTCTGGCAGCGATCCGGTACAGCGGCGGACCCTTGTCACCAGCTCTGTTTCCAGGCGCTTCGTCAGGGGATGGCCGAGGCCTTCGGCAGCGAATAGTTCTTCGCGTGGGCATCCGTTCCGGCAATCAGCCAGTTGAAGATCAGCGCATCGACGAAGTTTTGGACATCCTCGTCGGGCCGGCTTGAGAACGACCGGATTAGCCGGGTGATTGCGCGTGCGCCGGGTCCCCCTGGTTTTCGTATTTGAAGTTGGGCGACAGAGCTAGCGCCTGACAGATGTTTTCCTGATGGATACGGACAAGGCCCGCACCAGTCCATCGGCGATCATAGCGCTCGATGACGATTGCGATCTCATCCTCGAAACGAAGCACTTTCGACCGTGCGGTGCGGAAACCCATGGAACGGGCGAGACTCATGCAGAAATGCTCGTTCTCGGCATGACCATCGAACTCGCCGGTCGGTGGCTTGAGGATGTGTGTTGTCGGCATACGTCCCGCCGGCACTCCCCAACGGTCTTCTCCATGAAAAAGGGCCGTCTTAGGCTGAGCGCCGGCCAGACTGAACTGGCCGGCATCCGCGGGACCTCGCCAAGCGGAGTGATCGGAGCGCAGAATGCGGAGCCGTTCAGCTATGTCCGCCTCTTCGAGCCACTCGATCTCACCGGGACCTTGGCCTAGAAGCACCTCCATGCGTTCCGGCCTGACGAGTTGCACGGCACCGGCGCAGTCTTCGCCGACATGGGCCATGAGAGCAAAGGCATTGCGCGCCGATACCTGGAAACGCCTGCCCCAGCGCCCCAGCACGATTTCATTGTCAGGGAGCAGCCCCCAGAGGAAGGCCTCGATCACCTTATGGTCATGGACGGCCACCGCGAGCGGCATGGAAAGCGACAGCGGCCATGAGCCCTGCGCGCCACGCCAGCCCTCGTCATAGGTGAAGGTCAAGCGTCCACGGCTGTCCTGTGTCACGGTTCCCATGACGCGGCCTGCCATGAATGCTGCCAGTTCCGATTTCATGGCAGCTTCCTGCCCGGATCATCGATCGGGAAATCGTCACGCATGATGTCGTCCAGAAGTTCATCCAGATCGACCGACGGGATGATGTCGGTTTTGCCGGCTTCTATCTTGTCTCCCGTATCGATCGAGATGCGCAGGCCCAAGGCGTCGAGCGCCCGCATGACGAGGCCGATCTCGGCGCGTGGCTTGCCCTTCTCGATTTCCACGATCCACTGGCGGCTGACTTTGATCCGCCGCGCAAGCTCGCCCTGATCCAGCCCAAGCTTGCGCCTGCGCTCCCGCATGATGAGGCCGATGTCCGTAGCATTGCGGGCCAGCATGGATGGGATCCCCGAACGACATGTCATCGATCGGCTACATCGTATAGAAGTCGACGAACGGCGACAATTGGGAAAGTCGGCGAGCGACGACAGACGACGCCGGTATCGTTCAGCACGCAACAAAAAAAGCCCCGCTGGGGCTTCCGGTCCGGTCAGATAATGTGATGAGGAATTGGAGCGGGCGAAGGGATTCGAACCCTCGACCCCAACCTTGGCAAGGTTGTGCTCTACCCCTGAGCTACGCCCGCATTGGCGGCTGGTCCGGGTGATGACCAGCGGTGAGCGCGGATAATACGGATGCCGGATGCCTTTGCAAGGCTCTTTTTTGCTTTTCCGGCGATTGCGCGATGGCACCGGTTTGCCGTCCCGGCGCTTCGGGCTATAACTGCGCCGCCCCATCAGCCGGAACATCAAGGTTGCCGTCATGCCCGACCACGTCGACCAAGCGCCTCAAGCCGACCAGACGCCCGATCAAGCCCCAGAGCTAGTCCCGATGCCGACATCGCCGGAGGCGCTCGTCGCCTATCTCGACGGCTTGGGCATCGCGACCACGACCCATACCCATCCGCCCGTCTTCACGGTGGAAGAGGCGCAGGCGCTCAGGGGAACTCTTCCCGGCGGCCACTGCAAGAACCTGTTCCTGAAGGACAAGAAGGGCCGGCTGTGGCTGGTGGTGGCGCTGGAGGACAGCAAGGTCGATCTCAAGACGCTGGACAAGCGCATCGGCTCCGCCCGGCTGTCGTTCGGCAATGGCGACCTGCTGTGGCAAGTGCTGGGCGTGCGGCCGGGATCGGTGACGCCGTTCGCCGTCGTCAACGACACGGAGCACCGCGTGACGGTGGTGCTGGAGCAGGCGATGATGGCGCACGACCTGCTGAACTACCACCCGCTGGACAATGGCCGCACGACGGCGATCCGGTCCGCCGACCTGCTGAAATTCTTGCGCGCCACGGGTCACGAAGCGCAGATTGCCGACCTTGCCTGACGCTCCCCGGCGCTCCGGCCTTGTGGGTTGATCCGGCAAGGCTCATGTAATCGCGAACCTCAGACTCAGGCGCACTCGCAGCCGCTTTCCAAGAAGAAACAGGACGCACCCATGCAGACTATGTTCAACGCGCCCGGCGCCGGATCTCAGCAACCTGCCGACCTGATCAAGGACAGCAGCGACGCCACCTTCATGGCCGACGTCATGGAAGCGTCGCGCACCGTCCCGGTCATCGTCGATTTCTGGGCGCCTTGGTGCGGGCCGTGCAAGCAGCTCGGGCCGCTGCTGGAAAAGAACGTGCGCGCCGCCAAGGGCGCCGTGCGGATGGTCAAGATCGACATCGACAAGAACCCGCAGATCGCGGGCCAGCTCCGCATCCAGTCGATCCCGGCGGTCTTCGCCTTCTTCCAGGGCCGGCCGGTCGACGGCTTCGCCGGCGCACAGCCCGAGTCCCAGATCAAGCAATTCGTGGACCGGCTGATCAAGATGGGTGGCGGCGCCGAGGACGACGGTCTGGGAGAGGCGCTGGAAGCCGCGGCCGAAGCACTGGAAGCAGGCGACGCCTCGACCGCCAGCAGCATCTACAACCAGATCCTTCAGCACGAGCCGACCAATGCCCCGGCCTTTGCGGGCCTTGCCCGCTGCCTGATCTCGGTGTCCGATTTCGCCCGTGCCCGCCAGCTGCTGGACAGCGCCACGCCGGAGCAGGCGAAGAACGCCGAGGTCGTCGCCGCGCGCAGCTCGCTCGATCTGGCGGAGCAGAGCGCTTCGGTCGGTCCGGTGGACGACCTGACGGCCCGGCTGGCCTCCGATCCCAACGACCACGAGGCCCGCTTCGACCTTGCCATGGCCCATTACGCTTCCGGCAAGCGGGAAGAGGCGGTCGACGAGCTGCTGGAACTGGTCCGGCGCGACCGCGAGTGGAACGAGCAGCAGGCCCGCAAGCAGCTCGTGAAATTTTTCGAGGCTTTTGGGCCGACTGACAAGCTTACCCTCATGGCAAGACGGAAGTTGTCATCTATCTTATTTTCATGAGCCCAAACCCGTTCGACCCAACCTTCGACCAACTGCCGGAAATCCTGCCGATTTTCCCGCTGACCGGGGTGCTGCTGCTGCCCCGCGGCAAGTTGCCGCTGAACGTCTTCGAGCCTCGCTACCTGGCGATGACCGAAGACGCCCTGGCCGGCAACAGGATGATCGGCATCATCCAGCCGTCGGACCCCCTGAGCCGCGCCAGCGTGCCGCCGGTCTATCCGATCGGCTGCGCCGGCCGGATCACCAGCTTCAGCGAGACCGACGACGGCCGGTACCTGATCACGCTGACCGGCGTCTGCCGGTTCGAGACGGTGCGGGAACTGCCGATCGTGCGCGGCTACCGCCGCGTCGACGTCTCGTGGGAGCGGTTCGCCGCCGATCTGGACGAGGCGGGTCCCGCCCTGTTCGACCGGGCGCGGCTGGTCGAGGGCTTGCGGACATATTTCAAGATCCAGGGCATCTCGGCCAACTGGGACGCCGTGGAGTCCACGCCGGACGAAAGGCTTGTGACGTCGCTCGCCATGATCTGTCCGTTCGAACCGTCGGAGAAGCAGGCCCTGCTGGAGTGCGGGTCCCTGTCGGAACGGGCGAGCATGATGGTCGCCATCATCGAAATGTCCGTGCTGGACAAGCGCGGCGGCGATACCATGGCGCGGCACTGATACGGCGGTGCCGATATTTTGAAGGGATAAGGACGTGAGCGATACCAAATCGGGCTCGACCGCCAAGGTCGATCCGAAGCTGCTGGAAATTCTGGTGTGCCCGCTGACCAAGGGGCCGCTGTCCTATGACGCGGCAGCGCAGGAGTTGATCAGCGAGCGCGCCGGTCTGGCGTATCCCATCCGTGACGGCATCCCGATCATGCTGGTGGACGAGGCCCGGACGCTGGACGCCGATACGGCTCATCCCTCAGGTCCGAAGACGGGTCACTGATCATGACGGGACCCAGCGAGTCGTTTGCCACCGACCCATTCGGCACGCAGCACTGGCCGGTCGAGGTCCGCTTGAAGAAGGCTGAAAAGCGGCTGGAGATCGAGTTCGACGACGGCCGCAAGTTCTCGCTGCCGGCGGAGTTCCTGCGGGTGGAAAGCCCGTCCGCCGAGGTTCAGGGTCATAACCCGAGCCAGAAGCAGACGGTGTCGGGCCGCCGCCATGTCGGCATCATGGGGCTGGAGCCGGTCGGCAACTACGCGCTCCGGATCCAGTTCGACGACATGCACGACAGCGGTATCTTCTCGTGGAAGTACCTGTACGAGCTGGGCTTGCACCAGGACGAGCTTTGGGCCGAGTATCTGGCGGAGCTTGAAAAGCGCGGCCTGAAACGCGATCCGCGATAGTCAGCGTTCCCGAAGGAAGAAGATCAGGTCGAGCGGCGGCGGCTTGACGGTCGTCTGCGACAGCAGGCCATGGACCTGTCCGCGATGATGGGTCTGGTGGTTGAACATGTGGGACAGCACCCAGACCAGCGGAGTGGTATGCTCGACGCCGGCGGTGGTCCGGTAGACCAGATCACGGGTCAGAGCTTCGGCATCCAGGGTCCCGGCGAGACGGACGATACGCTCGTCCTCCGCCTTGCGCGCCTGTCTCAATCCCGCCAGATCTTCGAACAGGATTTCATCCAGCCGGCTGATTCCGGATGGCACGCCTTCGATACGGCCCAGCCAAGCGCGGTCGCCGACCAGGATGTGGTTCAACGTGCCCAGGATCGATCCGAAGAAGGCTTGGCGGGAGGCCTTGAAGTCCGCGTCGGACAATTGGGCGCAGGCGGCGTAGAGCCGGTCGTTGGCCCAGGCGTTGTAGCGCGCGAAGGTCTGGAAGTGATCGGGAGTCATGACGGAGGTCCGGAATCGAAAAGCCGCGCCTTGTATAGCGCGGCTTGTTCAGATCGTC
>NZ_JCACHA010000858.1:0-8222 GCF_059503625.1 Skermanella sp. | reverse complement strand
TCATCGTCTACGGCGGCGCCAACGACCTGCTGGCCGCCGTCTACGGGCAGGACCCCGTGGTGCTGGCGATGAACGCGGTGAGGGCGCTGGGCACGATCGCCGACGATCTTGCCTCCGCCGGAGCGCGCCATATCCTGTTCGCGAACCTGCCGGACCTGGCCAAGGTACCTGCGGTGCGTCAGTACGGCCCCGGCGTGGGGCAGGTCGCGACACGGACCACCGCAGGCTTCAACGAGGCGCTCAAGCAGACCCTGGACGGGGTGGAGGCGCGCCATGCCGTCCGCATCCTCCGGCTCGACGTCTTCAGCCTGACAGAGCGGGTGTTCCGCGATCCGGCGGTGCTTGGCGTGCCCGGCATCGACCTGACCACCCCTTGCCAGACCGATGGCCGCGTCTGTTCCGATCCCGACCGGCGGCTGTTCTGGGATCACGTCCACCCGACGGCTTTCGCCCATGCGCGTCTGGCCCGCGCAGCACTGGAGGCGCTTGGCGGAAACGGCCGGGGCGGCGGCCTGTGAGCGTGAGGGCATCGCGGCGATACCGCCGATACCCCAGGCCAGCGGACTGACATGGACCAGAAGCCGGACGCCGTAAACAATATCGTCATTACGGACGAGACGGGCTCCAGAATCCCAACCTGGGGGCGCATCCTGATCTGGGTCCTGGTGCTCTCGGCGGGTATCGCCCTGGTCGCGCTGCTGGGCCGGACCCTGGTGCCGTTCATCGTGGGTGCGGGTATGGCCTTCATCTTCGATCCTCTCGCCGGCTGGCTGGCGCGCAAAGGCATCCGGCGCGGATGGGCGGCGCTGCTGGTCACTATGGTCACTTTCGGCGTCCTGGCGGGATGCCTTGCGCTGCTGCTGCCGGTCCTGCTGGAGCAGGCGAGCGACTTCGCCGAGCGGCTGCCCGACCTGCTGACCAAGGCCCGGATCATGCTGACCGGCGCCACCGCCCAGGTGCCGGGGGCGGAGGTGCTTCAGGACGCGGACCTGCTGCGCCAGATGGCGCAGCGGACGGGCGAGTGGCTCCAGCAATCGGCCGGCGACCTGCTTGGCTTCGCCGCCACGCTGTTCGACATCGGGCTGCTGCTGGTGCTGACGCCCGTCGTGACCTTCTACCTGCTGCGCGACTGGCATCCGGTGGTGCGGCAGTTGAAGCGGCTGGTGCCGCGCCAGTCGCGCAAGGTCGTGTTCGAACTGGTGTCCGAGATGACCTACCGGCTGGCCGGGTACCTGCGCGGGATGGCGCTGAGCGCGCTCATCCAGGCGGTGATCCATGCGGTAGGCCTGACCCTGGTCGGGCTGAACTTCGGCATCCTGATCGGGGTGCTGACGGGCGTGCTGGTGTTCGTGCCGGTGGTCGGCAACATCGTCATGTTCATCGCCGCCATCACCGTGGCGCTGGTCCAGTTCGACGGCTGGCTGGAGCCGGCGCTGGTCTTGCTGATCTATGCCGGCAGCAACGTCCTGGAAACCAGCGTGCTCGAACCCGTCCTGGTCGGCAACCGCACCAACCTGCACCCTGTCTGGGTCATCTTCGCCCTGCTGGTCGGCGGCAGCCTGTTCGGTCTGGTGGGAGCGCTGCTGGCGCTGCCGGGCGCCACCGTCATCGCGGTGCTGATCCGCTATGCCGTGGACAAGTACGTCCACAGCCGGCACTACGAAGAGTTGTGATGTCGCTTCAGAACGCCTGGACCTCGACCACCCAGCAATCCAGCATGCGCTGGGCCAGCGCCACGCACATGTTGTTGACGCCCTGCCGGTCGAGCGGACCGAAAGCAAGGGCGAAGGTCACGGCGCTGCGGCCGATCACCGGATAGATGAAGCGGGTATAGGGAGCGTATTGCTGTCCGGCCGCCGCGATGAAGTCGGTCCAGGCGTGCTGGGCCTCCACCGGGGTCAGGTAGTCGCCGATCCGCGCCGCGTAGAAGTTCCGCGCCGGGCCGCTGCCCGAGAAGTCGTAGTCGTGGACGCCGATGATCGGCGCCAGACGCTCGGGCGGCAGCGTGATGCTCGCGATGCTGTCGGACGACAGGCGCGCCTTGCCGTCCTGCACGTCGAGCAGGCTGAGCACGGCGCCGCGCTCCAGCTTGGCTTCCCGCTTCTTGCCGTCGCGCATCTCCATCCCGGCGGCCGGTTCGGTCAGGACGTGGGTGCCGCGCAGGGTGCCGCTGGGAAAGGTCCAGCGCTGCCGGCCGACGACGGCGGCCCGGCCGGAGACTTCACGAGCGATGAAGATGCTGTCGAGGCTGTCGCTCGGCACATAGCCGATGTCGCGGCCGCCCAGCCCGATCTGGGTCCATGACGGCATCCGGCGCGGCGTGCCGAATGCGGCGACCACCTTGCCCTTGGGCAGCGACATGACGACCCGGCTGTCCGCACTGGCGGAAACCAGAACGTCGACGTCGCGGTTCAGGATCGTCTCGCCCGTCTGCGGCTTGCCGAGATTGGGACCGCCCTGGGCCGCCGCCGGAGCGGGAGCGACGACCGCCCAACCCAGCGTCACGGCCAGCACGAGGCAAAGGAGGACCAGCGGCTTAGGCAGATTCTGCATCGCGTCCCCCTGCATATCGGGCAAGTCCTGCCGGTACCGATCGGTCCATATCGCTAAAATGCACGGTATTCCGCCACTGGCATGGGCCTTGCCACTGGAATGGCGAACCACGCGTCGGGAAACGACCCGACGGCGCCTTGCCGGAGACGACCATGAGCAGCGTACTGAACACCGGATTGTTGGGAGCGGCTTTCGGAGCCTGTATATGCTGGAGCGGTCCCGTCACGGCTGCCGTCGCCTGCGCCACACCGGGGCAGGACGCCGACCCCGCGGCCCTGTTCGACATGGTGGCGCCGTCGGTCGTGACCATCGAAGCGACATCGGACGGCGACAGGATGGTCAGGACCGGCTTCCTGTGGGACCGTTCCGGCCATGTCGTGACCAACGAACACGTCATCCGGTCCGGCAAGCAGCTTACCATACGCTTTTCCGACGGACGTGCCGTCCGCCCTTCGACGATCTCCGTCGCGGCGCATCTGGACGTCGCGGTGCTCCTGGCCGATACGAGGGAGGCGCCGCCGGTCAGCCATGGGGCCGCCGGGAGGCTGGGCATGGGCCAAAGGGTCTTTGCGATCGGCAACCCATACGGATCGGGGGTAAGCCTCAGCCGGGGCACCATCAGCGGACTGGACCGGCCGGTCGATCTCGGCGGCGGCAGACGGATCGACAACGCGATCCAGACCGATGCCAGCCTCAATCCCGGCAACTCCGGCGGACCGCTGATCGATGCCGGAGGCTGTCTGGTCGGCATGGCGACCGCCCTCGTCGTGCCGTCGACCGGAGAGCCGAACGTCGGGTTCGCGGTGCCGGTCGACCTGCTGGAGCGCACGGTTGCCCGTCTGATCGAATCCGGCGTCCGGAAGGTCTCCGACGCGGTGCCGGATGCGTCCGGCACCACCGCGCTCGGCATCCTGGCGGAAGATGCCAGACCCGGCATCCGCGTGCTGAAGGTCATGCCCGGATCACGCGCCGCGACCCTGGGGGCGAAGCCCGGCGATCTGATCACCCATGCCGACGACCGGCCGGTCAACAGCCTCGCGGCTCTGACGGCGCACCTGAAGCGCCGAGGGGCCGACGGCATGCGCCTGACGTTCCTGCGCGGCAGGGAGAGCCGCACCGTCGAAGTTCTCCTGGCCTCCACCAGCTTGTGAGGAGTCACGGTTTCGGCTCCAGCATGACGATGGTCGGCAGCCGGACGGTGAAGGTGATCGGTTCGGGCGCCGGCTGGGAGGAGGACGGGACCGGCGCCTGCTGCTGCGGCGCCGCGCCGAACGGAGTGATCGGGACGATGGCTGTGTAGCCGGGATTGGCCTGGGCAACCGGCTCCAAACCCGGCGCCATCGACGGGGAGCCGATCGGCGCCACGGCTTCCACTGCGGGAGCTGGAGCTGGCGCCTGAGCCTGAGCCGGCTTCCTGGGCGGCACCGGCGGCATGAACACGGGCGGCGTGTACGGTGTCACCTTTGCAACCGCAGGCGTCATCGGCGTCGGAGCCGGCTGCGCCAATGCCGCCATTCCTGCCCCGGCTCCCGCCGGCACCTCGACGGTCGGCGCCGGTTGCGGCGGCAGTACCGGAACGCTGGCGATCAGGCGCGACGATCCTGGGGTCGGTGCGCCGTAATGGACCGGCGTTATGCCTGCCGCGATCGAACCCGACCCCGGCGGCGTCGGTGCCGGCGGCGCGTCGGAGGCCGGCGGCGGCAAGTCCATCGGCATGATCTCGACCACCGGAGGCGGCACAGCAGCCGGCGACGGCATTTGCGCGGGCGGAGGCTTAGTCTCCGAGGCTTTGGCCGGAGCCTTCTTCCGCGCCTTGGGAGGTGCGGAGGCTTCCTTGGTCTTCGAAGGTGCAGCCGATTGCTCGGCCAGCGCTTCCTGCGGCAGAACCGGCAGCATGGCGCCGGTCAGAACGGCGATCAGCAGGAGCTTGCATCTCATTTTCGTGCCGGAGGTTCTTTGGGCTTTTCCGGCTGGAGCTTCGCCATGCCGGTCACGGGATCGATCACCACCCTCAGGATGCCGTCGTCGCCGATATGGGTTTCGACCCGCCTGCCGCTGGCCGGATCGAACGGCCCTTCCGATTTGCCGGTAACAGGGTCGGTCGTGAACATGACCTCGATCGACTCCGGCATGCCGTTCGGCGGCGTCCCGTATAGGACGGGCTGCGGCGGCGCCGCGCAGGCGCCGAGCAGGAGTGCTGCAGCCAGAACCCGGAAACGCCAAGTGCCGCTCGTGCGGGGGACCAGTGCCATGACGGGAGATTACTTCAACATGCCGACCAGGGTAGCGCCCCCGATGGCGGCGGCAAGGACCGTGGCGACCATGACGCCGGGGACCATCCACAGATATGAGCGGGTCGGACGCTCCGCCAACTTGGCCTGGATACCCATCAGGCGCGTAGACATTTCAATCCGCAGGTCGTTTGTTTCACAACGCAATTCAGCCGCCATGTTGCTGAGGTCGACTTTGCCGGCGGTATGATTCAAGCGTTCGTCGATGCGGTGGAGCAGGGGCACGACCTGACCATGGAGCAGGCCCTTGACCTCGCTCATATCGGCTTCAAGTCGTGCGACGCGTGCTTCCATGCCGGGATCATGCGGCCCGCCGTCGCCGCCGTCAAGATTCTCGCTTCCAATGCCTGACCGGCTTGGGATAACACGCATGGGACGGGCGCCTGCCGTGCTTTTGCGACTGGAGGCCGTCATGGAAGTCTTGCGCAATTAGCCTCACCGGTTGCGATGGCGTTATAAATCGCATTTCCGTAAACGACCCCGGGCCGCGACGTTGCGCCGCTGGAGACCGGCCGAATCGGAACCGGGGTGGCCGGTACCGTGTTGGCCTCCTATCAATCAAAGGACTCGAGCAATGGAATACGTGAACCTCAAGGGCGCGCGCGTGCCCGCCCTCGGCCTTGGTACCTGGCAGCTGTCCGGGGCGCAGTGCGCCGATATCGTCAGGGCCGGGCTCGATCTCGGTTACCGCCACATCGATACCGCCCAGGCCTACAACAACGAGGAAGAGGTCGGCGTGGCGCTTGCCGGATCGGGCGTTCCGCGCGACGACATATTCCTGACGACCAAGGTCTGGTACGAGCGGATCGCTCCCGGCGAATTGCAGCGTTCGGTCGACGAAAGCCTGACGAAGCTGCGCACCGACCATGTCGACCTGCTGCTGATCCACTGGCCCAACGCCAAGATCCCGCTGGGCGACAGCCTGAAGGCGCTGGCGGAGGTCAAGGCCCAGGGCAAGGCGCGCCACATCGGCGTCAGCAACTTCACGGTCGCGTTGCTGAAGGAATCCGTCGAAGTCCACGGCGTCGATCTGGCATGCGATCAGGTCGAGTACCATCCCTTCCTGTCCCAGCGCCCGGTGCTGGATTTCCTGCGCTCCCACGAGATGTTCCTGACCGCCTACAGCCCGATCGCGCGGGGTGAGGCCGCGACTCACCCGACGCTGGTGAGGATCGGAGAGGCGCATGGCAAGTCGGCTGTTCAGGTAACGCTGCGCTGGCTGCTCGACCAAGCCAACGTAGCCGCCATACCCAAGGCCAGCGGCGAGAAGCATCTTAAAAGCAACTTCGAGATATTCGACTTCAAGCTGACCGACGCCGAACGGGCCGAGATCGACGCCCTCACCGGCAATCGCCGCCTGATCGATCCAGGCTGGGCGCCGGCCTGGGACGCTGCGTGAGCTAATGAAGCTGATGCCGGGGAGGCGGGATGTCCGCTTCAGCCATCTGGATCGCGATCGGGCTTGCCTGATGGTGGATCAGGCGCCAGGACCCCAGCTCCTCGATGAAGATGTTGGTGGCGGCGAGCACGCCGCCGTCCAGCACTTCCTCGCAGACGACGATGGCGGTCTTGCCGTGGATGAAGGCCCGGTCGTTGCGGCTGTAGGCGTTCGGGGACGCGGGGTTCTTCATGATGTCGCGCCAGCTCGACAGAACGGCCGCGCGCTCCATCAGCGGCGGCCAGCCGGGATGGATACACAGGACGGGCACGCCGCGCGCCCATATCTTGTCCATGGTGGCGAGGTCGCGGCTGCTGAAGGCGTGGTAGAAAGCGCGGTTGGCGGCCAGCGCGTCGTCGAGCGAAGGTCCGGCCGCCAGTGACTCCGTCGTGGTGCTGGTGGTCATGGCGGTCATTCCTGTCGGTTGTTCCAACCAAACGTGATAGACCGCCACACTACCCCAGTCAAAGATCTTCCGCGAGCCTGATGCCGGAGAATTGCCAGCGGGCGTTGGGCGGGAAGAAATTGCGGTAGGTCGCCCGGATATGGTCGCTCGGCGTGGCGCAGGAGCCGCCGCGCAGCACCATCTGATTGCACATGAACTTGCCGTTGTATTCGCCGACCGCTCCCGGAGGCGCCTTGTATCCCGGATAGGCGGTGTAGGGGCTGGCCGTCCATTCCCAGACGTCGCCGTACATCTGCCACGGCCCAAGGCCGGCGCAGGGGGAGGACGCCGGGTGCAGGGTCCCGCATTCCTGCATGTTGCCGTCCGCCATCTGGGTGCGCCCGAACAGTTCCCACTCCGCTTCCGTAGGCAGGCGCTTGCCGGCCCAGGCGGCGTAGGCCGCCGCCTCGTAGAAGCTGACATGGCAGACGGGCTCCGAGTCGACGACCGGCTTCACCCCGGCAAGGGTGTAGACCAGCCACTCGCCATGCTGCTTGTGCCAATAGAGCGGTGCACGCCATTCCTGGGCCTCGACCTCGGCCCAGCCGTCCGACAGCCAGTATTCGGGCTTGTCGTAGCCGCCGGATTCGATGAATTCCCGGTACTCGCCGCAGGTTACGGGACGGCCGGCAAGGCGGAACGGACGGACATACGTGTCATGGCGCGGAGTCTCGCTGTCAAAGCAGAAAGGCGTCCGGGACGAGGGATCGTTGGGATCGCAGCCGATCTGGACCAGTCCGCCCCTGTGCTCGAACCACTTCTGCGGCGCCGTGGTCGGAACCGGAGGATTGGCGTGCGCATGGTAGGCCGGCATCAGCGGGTTGGACCAGAGCACATGCTTGATGTCGGTGACGATCAGTTCCTGGTGCTGCTGCTCGTGGTTGAGCCCCAGGATGATGACGTCGGAAAGCTCGGCCAGGCCGTCGTCGGAGATCTGGCGTATCAGGCGGAGGCAGGCGGCATTGACGTGGTCGCGGTACCGCTGGACCTCGTCCCAGCTCGGCCGGGACAGCATGCCGCGCTGCGGTCTCGGATGCCGGTTGCCCAACTTGTTGTAGTAGGAGTTGAACAGGTAGCCGTAGCGTTCGTCGAAGGCCGTGTAGCCCGGCGCATAGCGCGACAGGACGAAGACTTCGAAGAACCATGTGGTATGCGCCAGATGCCATTTGGATGGGCTGCCATCCGGCATCGACTGGATCATCTGGTCTTCGGGGGTCAGCGGCGCCACCAGCCCGACGGTACGACCGCGTACCCGCATGAAGCGGCGAACCAGCCGTTCGCGTGCGTTCGGCGCGGTCGCAAGTTCGATCACGTCCTGCATAGTTTCGAGCATTCCTGTTCCTCCGGCATGTCGATGCGCGGCCGCGTCCCGGGAGGGCACGCGCATGTCCTCCGAATTGGAACACACAACTTGGGAATTAGGTCAGCGTCTCAGTCAGGGCTATATCGACAGGGTACCTCCCATGGAGGTGAAACGCGGGCTCGTCGGTTGGTA
>NZ_JCACHA010000857.1:0-8234 GCF_059503625.1 Skermanella sp. | reverse complement strand
AGATGGTTCGCGAGCTGTCTTCACTTCCAGATCAAGCCTTGCGCGATATTGGTGTGGCGCGCGGCGATATTCACATGGCAGCCATGGAGTTCGCGAATCTATAAGAGATCGATTTCGACTACAAAATGCCATGGAGTCTGGAGCATAAACACGCAGCACGTAGGGGAAATGAGCGAATTCAGGTTGCGGGTCATGCCACGGTAGCAGTGCCGAAGGCAGCTTCAATGCGCCAGCGTAGCGGCAACGAAGCGACGTCTTTGAACTCAGTCTCTTGTGTGGAAATCTGGAACTCGACCTTGTACAGCCCTGATGCCGCATCGATCGTGGAACCAGCGTAGATCGCGTTGACCTTGGCGCAGTTGATGTCCTTGGTTTTCTTGTTGCCGCCAAATCCTCACTTACCCTGCTGCGAATTGGGAAACATGCTTCGCGTGCCCAGGATCCCGATCGTCAACGGTGACCAGTCGCAGCAGGGCTGCTTCGTTGGGAAAGATGCGAACCTTGCTGGTGCGGCGTTTGATCTCCTGCTGGATGGCACGTTCGATCGGATTGGCTGTGCGCATGCGGCGGCGGTGACGGTCTGGAAGACTGAACACGGCGAGCCCCTCGGGCACGGCGCTTTCCAGCCAGGTTGCCAGCTTGGGTGCGGTGTTCTGGTAGTTCTTGACGAGCCGGTCCAGCTCTTCTTGGGCGCTCACCAGGGTGGAGGCGTTCCAAACGCGGCGGAGTTCGGCGCCGATGGCTTTGCGGATGGCGGCATTGGGCGCGTGGTGGATGGCGTTCTGAGCCAGATGAAACTGGCAGCGCTGCCACTGGGCACCGGGGAAAACGACCTGGCGGGCGGCACGCAGCCCGGCGTGATCGTCGCTGGTGATGAAGCGCACCCCGCGCAGACCGCGTCCGACCAGATCGTCGAGAAAGCTGCGCCAGTGGACTTCCGCTTCCGACAGGGTGGCGGAGACGCCGAGCACGCGCCGGCGGCCTTCGGGATCGACGCCGATCGCTGATAGAATGGCGGCATCGCGCACCACGCCGCCCTCGCGAACCTTCTCGTAGCGGGCATCGAGCAGCAGATACTGAACGGTGCCCAGAGGCCGGCAGCGCCAGGCCTGCAGTTCGCCATCGAGCAGGGCGGCGGCGCGGCTGACCTGCATGGACGACAGGCTGTTCAAGCCGAACTCGGCCATGATCTTGGCGGCATCGCGGGTCGAGACACCCTGTACGTACATCTCGGCAATGGCCAGCATCACGGCGCGGCAGGAGCGCCGCCCGCGCTCCAGGGACTGCGGGTAGAACGGCTCGTCGGCATCCCTGGTCTTGGGCACCTGGACGGTCAGCGTGCCGGCCGGCGTGTCGAGGGTCTTGGGCTTGTAGCCGTTGGCATAGCCGCGGCGTTCGGGGCTGCGCTCGTACCGCTCGGCGCCAAGGTGACGTTCGCGCTCCAGGCGCATGGCGAGATCGAACAGGGCAGTGAAGACCTGGCCCAGGCTCTCGGGACCGGTTGTGATAAGTTGCTCCAGGAGAGCAGTGATGATCGTGCTCTGCGGGTCCGGCATTCAGGTCTCCTGTGGGGCGATGGGGGCCACCGGGATGAATGCTCGACCAGCCGTAAGGTATCCCCAACAGCCAAAACTTGGCAGTTCCGCCTACAAAATTTCCATACCTCAGCTTACACATAGAAAAGGGGGGATTGGGATTTTCAGTTTGATAAAGATATATACAGGACAAGCAACTAGCTTGGCGATTTAGATTGACTTTCGCTTTCCGAATGCTACTCTCATCTTGATCGATACCGAAAGTTGAAGAAAAGCTGACATGAAAGGTGTGGGCACGTGTGCGCGTCCACACACGTAGTATTTACCGCTTTGTCTTTACTGGGCGCACGTGTTTGAATCGGGGAAACTTCTCAAGCGCTTGTTTGCGGGTAAGGCCAGCGCTCATCCCTGCAACGATTTGGTTTTCAAGTTCGCGTAATGCCTCCGCGTCTTCCACAATCTGCAGCACCGCTGCGGCGGGAATGATAACAACTCCCTCCTTGTCACCGAGCGCGAAGTCTCCGGGATGAACGATTAGGTTGCCACCTAGAGCGCTGCGAAGAACTAACGGAGTTCCCGTCTCAATAAACTGCCAGATCCGCGCGGCGTTGGCTGGCGAGGTTCCAGCCGCGAACACAGGGAGTCCAAGTTCATCAATTTCAGCGAGGTCGCGAATAGCAGCATCTGTCACGATACCACGACAGCCGCGCGACTGAAGACTCTGAGAAATAATACCGCCGATAGGTGCAGCAGAAATCATTCCTCCTGAGGCTAAAATCATCACAGAGCCAACTTCGATATTGTCTTCGAGCGCTTCACTTGGTAACGGTGATACTGAGTTTCTGCTAGAAACTCTTGGGGCGCCCCGTACACAGACAATCGGTCCCGCGAGTTTTTCAGGTCCAGCCATCGCCTTTACTGAATTTGCAAGCGCTTGGTCTGGCAACCCTGCTTCATCCAGGACATCTGAAACTAAACCAGTGTCGAGGCTCAAGAGCCGGCTGGTGATTTCATGGCGATCGACGTTGCTTTCCATTATACCGCCTCGCTGACTTCGATGTTAAGCGAAGCCGCCAGAGTGAACAGATCATTGACTACAGATTGACTGATTGAGATTCCGTCGGTCCGCTGCTGTGCATGCTTTCGACTCTCAATTTCGCCCGGTAGGAGAATTTCGTCGAAGCCTGAAGCGAGCTTAGATTGTTTGATGACCGATACGTACTCGTCAAGCCGCTCTTTGAAGTGGACGATATCGAGGAAACTTGAAACATTCAGCGCTATTACCAAATGCCCATTTCGCTGGGGCGTATCAAGGTTGTCGTAAAGGTTGGTAAGCTCACGACCGAAGGAACCGCCGGTAAGAATCCCGCTGAGGATCTCGCACATGAGGATGAGACCCCATCCTTTGTGTCCGCCAATTGGGAGGATCCACCCGCCCTTGTTGATCCAACTGGGATCTGTCGTCGGGCTTCCTTCTGCATCGACGAGCCATCCCTGTGGCAGCTCCATGCCCTTTTCAAGATGGTATAAAATCTTACCACGAGAACTCATCCCCAGAGCCATATCGAGAATGATCGGATCGTTATTTGTAGGTATGCCGAAAGCAATCGGAAGTGGTCCAGTAAGCGGATCTTGCCCACCCCATACGGGCATGATTGGTGAACTGTTAGTTGTTGCGATACCGATCATATCTGCAGCAGCCGCCTGCTTGACGTATCTCGCACCTTCCCCATTATGATTGCTGTTACGAATTCCCACAGCGGCAATACCAGTAGTTCTGGCTTTCTCGATTGCGACATTCATTGCCTTGGACGTCGCTACTGCGCCAAGCCCATTGCCAGCGTCATACAAAGCCGTTCCGGGGGATTCACTCACAAGTTCGAAGTTCGGTCGGGCGGTGACACCGCCCTTGATAAGTCTCTCCGTATAGACCGGCAGCCTGATAATGCCGTGTGAATTCATACCACGAAGATCCGCTTCGATGAGGCTATCCGCCACAATGGCGGCATCTTCCTCAGCAACTCCTGCGTTGACGAGAATCTGCGTTGCCAAGTCACAGACTTCTTTGGACTGAACTCGAACCAAGCCGGCCGAGAGCTGCTTTACACTCAATTTCATTTCTGCCACTCCGCTTATAGATAACGTTTTACGTGCCGGGCTGCGATGATTGAGCCAAGCCTGGAGAACTTCTATGTATTGTGAATGAGTTATTATTTTCACATCACAGATGCGTGGGTATCAAAATATTCGACGAACGGTAATTGACGCGCTGGGCGACCTCGTGAAAAACGCCCTTCGATTTTTTGTGCCATTTATTCGAACTGTTGACGCGACCATACCAGCGTACTAAACAATAAGCAATTCGACTTCCAATCGTATTTTTGAACTTATTATGCAGTTTTGCTTCTTAATGTGGTGCTACAACGTGGGATGGCGTGTTGCGAGTACGATCCCACTCCTTGATACCCCTATTCGTCCGCAGAATGCTCTGTTTGAGCAGATTACGATCACCGATCCAGCCCATCCGCTCTACGGTCGTAGTTTTCCGCTGATATCGATCAGCGGCTCACAACATGGAACCGGGCACGCCTATGTTGATGATTGCGGACGTACTGTGATGAGGATTCCGATCAGGGCGACCAGTCTGTGCCCGGCGGTGCCGAACCTGCCGACGAGCAAACTCTCCCTTGAGGCCATCCGGGACCTGGTTCGGCTCGCCTCCCACGAGGAGGGGATTGGGCGACTGATCCCGCCGGACGCCGCTTCCCCCGGCCCACAAGCCGGCCCCGAACCCTCCCTGACGATCGCACCGCCATCAGCGAGAGGATAAGCCATGATCTCCGAACTCGTGACGACCCGGCACCTGAGCCGCAAGGCCGTAGTCTACGTCCGCCAGTCCCACCCTCACCAGGTCCTGAGCAACCAGGAGAGCCTGCGCCTGCAATATGGGCTTTGCCAGCGTGCCCGCGACCTCGGCTGGCAGGAGATCGACGTCGAGGTGGTCGACGCCGATCTCGGCCTGAGCGGAGCCACCGCCGACCATCGTCGTGGCTTCAAAGACCTGATCGCCCGCGTCACCTTAGGCGAGGTCGGGATCATCCTGTCCTACGACGTCACCCGGCTCGCCCGCAACTGTTCGGACTGGTATCCGCTACTCGACCTGTGCGGCTTTCGGCAGTGTCTGATTGCCGATCGCGACGGCGTTTACGATCCCGGGTCGGCCAACGGGCGCCTCCTGCTAGGTTTGAAGGGCACCATCTCCGACGTTGAACTGCACACCATGCGCGGTCGCCTTACCGCCGGGCTGCTCAGCAAGGCCGAACGCGGTGAACTGGCGCTGCATCTGCCAGCCGGGTTGATCCGCGACGCGGGCGGCGCCGTGGTCAAGGATCCCGATCGTGAGGTGCAGGACCGGATCACCCTGGTCTTCACCAGCTTCCTGGAGCAGGGCTCAGTCGGCAAGGTGATGCGAACCTTCACCGCCCGAGGGCTGAGTGTCCCGCGGGGCAACCGGTTCAGCGAGGCGACATGGCGACCGGCGACGCTCGATCGGATCATCCGGATCCTGAGGAACCCGGCATATGCCGGCGCTTTTGTCTATGGCCGGACCCGGTCGTGCCACGCGCTCTATCCCAATGGCAGGCTGATTATGACGCGGTGTTCGATGGCGGAATGGAAGATCGTTGTCAAGGACAGGTACCCGGCTTACATCGACTGGGAGAGCTTCGAGCGGATCCAGGCGATGCTGTGCGATAACTACGCCGAGTACCAACGGAAGATGACGCGCGGTGCGCCCCGTGAGGGTGCGGCACTGCTCCAGGGCATCGTCTGGTGCGGGCAGTGCGGCCGCAAGATGACGGTGCAGTACAGGGCCAGAAACGGCTACAACTGTCGGTCCCTGTATCACGAGCATGGAACTCCGGTCTGCCAGCAGCTTCCGGCCGATCCCATCGATGCCCGGGTGGTGGCCGCATTCTTCGCCGCGGTGACGCCGGCCGAGCTCGAGGCCTGGAGGCACGCCCACGATGCTCGGCGCCAGGCGGACGAGGCCCTTGACCGCGCCGAGGCCCAGCAGGTCGAGCGCCTGCGTTACCAGGCACTGCTGGCCGAACGCCAGTTCAGCAAGGTCGACCCGGACAACCGCAATGTTGCCGGCGAGTTGGAGCATCGCTGGGAACTGGCGCTGCGCGAACTGCGCCAAGCCGAGGAGGCGCTCTCACGACGTCGGGCGGAGCGCGCCACGCCGGAGACGCTGTCGACTGCGGATCGGGAAGGCTTCGTCGCGCTTGGCCCGCAGCTCCCGGCACTCTGGCAACAGCCTGATATGACGCGAGAGCGCAGGAAGGCGCTGCTGCGCAGCCTGATCGACAAGGTCGTGTTGCGGCGGGCATCGCCCGATCGCATCAGCGTGCGCATCGTCTGGCGCGGTGGGGAGGTCAGCGACCTCGTGGTCGAGCAGGCGGTCAATGGGCTGCAGGACCTGTCGCGTGGCGCCGAGATGGTGGCCCGCCTGCTCGACCTGGCGCGCCAAGGTGTTGATGACGCCGAGATTGCCAAACTGCTGACCCGGGAAGGTTATCGCTCGCCCCAGCGCGGCCATGTTCCGGTGGGAACAGTCCGAACCATACGCCAGCGCTGTCGTGTGCTGCGCAACACCACCGGCCACTCCCTTCACATTCCGGGTTGGCTGACCATCGCCGAATTGGCCAAGCGATCGGCGTGCTCACGCAACTGGATCCATAGCCAGATCAGCAACGGGACAATCACCATCGTTCGTAATCCCGACGCTCGCCGCTACCTGTTTCCCGATACTGACGACACCGTCGCACGCTTCAAGGAATTGAAAGCCCACAAGATCCACAATCTTCATTTCGAGTAGAAGCTGAACACAATGAGGGCATCAACATGACTGATCGTATATGCGGGATCACGTGAGGGACAGCCTGTTTCGATGCTCCGTATCCCGTTTTCATGCCGCATAAAGCCAACGCTGCCCGCCGCCACCATATTCCGCGGTCGAAGCGATGCATGACGAACTGGGCAGCGTATAACGAGGCGCTGCGGCACCGGGGCACTCTGACCGTGTGGTTAACGGAGGACGCCATCGCCGCCTAGAAAGCGGAGTCGCGCACGCCGCCGGGTGGTCAGCCCCACTACTCCGACCTCGCAATCACGACAGCTCTGACGCTCCGCGCTATGTTCCGCCTGGCGCTGCGCCAGAACGAGAGGCTGATCGGCTCAATCCTCCAGTTGCTCGGCATCGACCTGCCGGTACCGAACTTTTCGACCATCAGCCGGCGGGCCCGGACGCTGGGCATGCCGGCACAACCCTGCACCACTGGTGGGCCGATCCACCTGCTGGTGGACAGTTCCGGCCTGAAGCTGAGCGGCCCGGGTGAGTGGCTGGTCGAAAAGCACGGTGCCAGCAGGCGGCGTTCGTGGCGCAAGCTACACATCGGCTTCGACGCCGTGACCAACCGGATCGTTGCTTCCATCCTGACCGGCCGCGACGTCGATGACGCCTCACAAGTAGAACCCCTACTCGACCAGATCGCCGAGCTAGTGGAGGTCTTTTTGGGCGACGGCGGCTACGATCTCACTACTTGATACCCCTATTCGTCAGCAGAATGCCTGGTCCGAGCAGATCAGGATCACCGATCCAGCCCATCCGCTCTACGGGCGGAGCTTTCCGCTGGTGTCGGTCAGCGGCTCACAACATGGAACCGGGCACGCCTATGTTGATGATCACGGCCGTGCTGTGTTGAGGATTCCGATCAAGGTGACCAGTCTGCGCCCGGCGGTGCCGGACCTGCCGACGAGCAAACTCTCCCTCGAGGCTATCCGGGAACTGGTTCGGCTCGCCTCCCACGAGGAGGGGATTGGGCGGCTGATCCCGCCGGACGCCGCTTCCCCCGGCCCACAGGCCGGTCCCGAACCCTCCCCGACGATTGCACCGCCATCAGCGAGAGGGTAAGCCATGATCTCCGAGCTCGTGACGGCCCGGCACCTGAGCCGCAAGGCCGTGGTCTATGTCCGCCAATCGCACCCGCACCAGGTTCTGGGCAACCAGGAGAGCCTGCGCCTGCAATATGGGCTTTGCCAGCGTGCCCGCGACCTCGGCTGGCAGGAGATCGACGTCGAGGTGGTCGACGCCGATCTCGGCCTGAGCGGAGCCACCGCCGACCATCGTCGTGGCTTCAAAGACCTGATCGCCCGCGTCACCTTAGGCGAGGTCGGGATCATCCTGTCCTACGACGTCACCCGGCTCGCCCGCAACTGTTCGGACTGGTATTCGCTGCTCGACCTATGCGGCGGCAAACACCTGATCAGGCCTACTTCATCCCGCCTCCGCGAATCGCGGTGGCCTGAACCCGGCAGGCGCTCCACTTATCAGCCGAAAAACCTGTTCAGATAAGCGGAGCCACCTCAGTCGACGACAATCAGGTTTCAGCTCCCACCATGGCAGCCTGCTTATTTCCCAGGCTTTGCTACAGGGCAATCGCTCGAAGGGACATTTCACTGGAAATGTGACTCGAACTCCTATGGTATCCGACTAAAAGATTGGATACTAAAGGATTTGAAAGGACCCATCTCGAGGTGGCGGCCCCAGTCCTAGGAGGCTGCACCTTCAAGCGACTACACTTAGCAGTCCGTTGAAATACCTACCTTAAGATGAGGAGGTCAGACGGTCGGACGCCA
>NZ_JCACHA010000856.1:0-8246 GCF_059503625.1 Skermanella sp. | reverse complement strand
GAGACCGATGGCGGCCACGATCAGGATGCCGGTCAGGAAGTAGACCTGCTGCGGCCAGATCTCGATGAAGAAGAAATAGGCTCGCCGGCCGGTCATGTCGATCAGGATGGCCTGATCGGGCGCGTCCGGTCCACGGTCCCAGCGTATCCAGGGCGTGATGTAGTAGATCGACAGCAGCAGGATCAGTGCCGTCCACTTCAACGTCCTGAACTTGCCCTTGACCGACTTCGGATAGACCTTGTCCCGTTCCTTGAACAGGGCGCGTCTGGTGATTTCCGGTTCATCCGGTGTCGCGAGCGCCATTCTCAGTCTCTCCCAGGCTCCGAGATACTACTTGTTGCCGATCGGGCAGGTGCGGATGCCGATCAGCGTGTAGAGGGGGCAGAAGCTGATGGCGGCGGTCAGCAGCGGGACTATCCCGATCCAGCCCCAGGGGGTCTGCGGACCGACGAAGACCAGGGAGATCAGGCCGAGGCCCACGACGATCCGGAGGATCCGGTCGATCGATCCAACGTTTTTCGACAGCATGACATGCATCCTCTTGCATTTGATGAACATGCCGAAGTCTTGCGCCGATGATGCGCCTTCCTCAGTGACTAAGTCACACTACATCCCGCGCCGGAGGGGGATGCGGCAAGATCTCGCAGCCCGGAGACGTTCCGCACTTCCAGATGGCCCCGGCCCAGATCGACAAATCCCCGCCGCTGAAAATCCTTCAGGTGACGGCTGACGACCTCGCGGGCGGTGCCCAGTTCGACCGCCAGCGCCTGATGGGTCAGGGCAACCGGGCCACCCTGCGGAGCGTGGCTGACCAGCGCCTCCGCCAGCCGGCAGTCGATACGGCCAAACGCCACTTCGCTGACCAGCTTCATCAGGTCGGTAAGCCGTGCGCCGAAGCTGTGGAAGACGAAGTCGCGGAACGCGGTAGAGCGGGTTATCAGCCTGTCGAAGCTGTCCTTCGGCAGGGCCACGGCCGATACGGCGGTCTCCGCGATGCCTTCCGCCCCGTAGCCTTCGTTGCCGATCAGGCAGGACGTCGTGAGGACGCAGGTGCTCCCCGTTCCGACGCGGTACAGGACGATCTCGCGCCCGGCTTCCGACAGCAACTGCACGCGGACGGAGCCGGTCAGGACGATCAGGAAGCTGGAGCAGGCATCCCCCGGCCGGAACAGCACCGTGCCGGCCTTCACGTCCACCTTCGTGGCCGCCTTCGCCAGCAGGTCGAACGCTTCCGCGTCCAGGGAGGCCAGGGCCGGAAGCGAGTGCAGCCAGTCGGGTGCGGTGGACATCGCGATCATCATCTCCAGGCAGGAACCAAGACGTTCATATTATGCCGATGTCTTGATATCCTGGAATTGATCGAAAGCCTCGAGCGCCTGCGCCGCGTACATCACGCTGGGGCCGGCGCCCATGTAGATCGCCATCCCCATCGTCTCCAGCACCTCTTCCCGGCTGGCGCCCTGCTTGACGGCGGCTTCGGCGTGGAAGGCGATGCAGCCGTCGCAGCGGGTGGCGACCGCGATGGCCAGCGCTATCAGCTCCTTGGTCTTGGTATCCAGCGCATTGGCCTTCAGCGCCGCCTGGGCGATGGACGAAAAGCCCTGCATGACGGCGGGTGCGCCGCCCCGAAGCTGCTTGAGAGCGGCTGACATATCCTTCGTCGTTTGTACCCAGTCCTTGTTCATGACGCTTCTCCGGTGGGGGGCGATTCAAATCTTCGTTTGCAATCCTGCTCCAAAATCGTATATGAGTCAATTATCAATTATACATGAGTAATGTTTAAAGCTGAACGGTCATGGAAGGGAACCCGCGATGGAGAACTTCACCCCTGTAGCATCCGCTGCCGGCGGCATGCTGATCGGTCTTGCCGCAGCGCTGCTCTGGCTGGGGCTGGGCCGGATCGCCGGCATCAGCGGGATCGTCGGCGGAATGCTGCCGATCCGGCGCAAGGAAACCGCTTGGCGCGCGGCATTTCTTGCAGGCTTGCTGGCGGCTCCGCTCCTGCTCGGCTTGGCGGTCGGCTACTCGGCGCCGGCTCCGGTTCTGGAATCGGTGGACCTGCTGGCTGTCGCCGGTCTGCTGGTGGGATTCGGGACGCGGCTCGGCAGCGGCTGCACCAGCGGCCACGGAGTCTGCGGCATCGCCCGGCTGTCGCCGCGATCCCTGATCGCGACCGGAGTCTTCATGGCGACTGCGGCAGCCACCGTCTTCCTTGTCCGCCACGTAATCGGAGCCTGACCGCCATGCGTGCGCTGTTCGTCGCCTTCGCTTCCGGCCTTGTGTTCGGCCTGGGCATCATCGTGTCCGGGATGGTCGATCCCGCGAAAGTCCTGGCCTTCCTGGATATCGCCGGCGACTGGGACCCCAGTCTCGCCTTCGTCATGGGCGGAGCCATCCCGGTCGCTGCGGCCGGCTTCATGCTGGCCCGCCGCCGCCAGCACCCGGTTTGCGAAGGCCGTTTCCTGGAGCCCTCGAAGACCGGCATCGATGGGCGGCTGATCCTGGGGGCCATCCTGTTCGGCGCCGGGTGGGGGCTTGCCGGCTACTGTCCTGCCCCGGCCTTGGTGGCGTCCGTTTCGGGGCAGGCGGGTACGCTGGTCTTCGTGGCGGCGATGCTGGCCGGGATGGTCGTCTTCGACCTATATCAAAGGCTGCTGCCGGGCTCCCGGCGCTAGCCGCGTGCCCGTACTGCCACTTCAGGCTATGGTTCCAGCATGACAGTCAGCTCATCCGCATCCAAGACACCGGAAACCCATCTCGACCCGGCGGCGCTGGAGGCGAGTGCGGCGGAAGCGGAAGCCTTCCTCCGCTCGCTCGCCAGCCGTCACCGGCTGATGATCCTGTGCCGCCTTGTCGACGGCGAGACCTCCGTCGGGGAGATGCTCCAGACGCTCGGCCTCAACCAATCCAACCTGTCGCGCCATCTGGCGCTGCTGCGGGAGGAAGGGCTGGTGGCGACCCGGCGCGAGGGAACGGTGATCCATTACCGTATCGCCTCGGACCGGGTCAGGCCGTTCCTTGCCGAATTGCAGAGGTTGTTCTGTCCTCCTCTGGATGGGGCCGATCAGGCGGGGTCGGGCGACGTGATGTAGAGGGCGGTCGCCTTTGACTGGGTCAGCGCCTGATAGCGTTCGTACTGCGCCACCACGTCGCTGATGATCTGGTCGCGGGAGAAGCCCATCACGTCGTAGCCCCGGCTGCCGTCGGAGAAGAAGGTCCGCGCCACCCAGCTATGCGGGCGCTTCTCCTCGCTCGATGCCGCCTCGGCCGCCGTGAAGGCGGGCAGGAGATGGCGGACCGGACGGACGCCGTAGACGAAGCTGCGCGTTTCCACCGCCGGAATGGTCAGGGCCACGCCGTCGTCGCCGTCCGGTTCGACCGTCGCCGTCAGGCCGCGCCCGCGCATCTCCTTCGCCACCGTCTCCAGCGCCGGCTTGACCGCATCGTCGATGAAGCGCCTGACATCCGTCCGCTGAGGCGTGTGCAGGATCAGCTCCAGCCGCCGCGTCCATGAGATCTCGGTCGAGGGGACCGCCGTGCTGGTCGCCGCCTGGCTGCTGGCGACATCGGCCTGCATGCCGCGGATCAGGCCTGCGGTCAGCAGGATCATGATGAAGGTGAAGGGCAGGGCCGAGATCAGCGTCACCGTCTGAAGCGCCGTCAGCCCGCCGGCCATCAGCAGCAGGGCGGCGGCCAGCCCTTCCAGGCTGCACCAGTAGACCCGTTGCCAGACCGGGGTCGATTCGGCACCGCCCGCGGCGATCGTGTCGATCACCAAGGAGCCGGAATCCGACGACGTCACGAAGAAGATCGCAACCAGCAGCACCGCCAGACCCGAGGCCACGGCGCTGAACGGCAGGTAGGTGAAGAACTGGAACAGGGCCACCGACACGTCGGCCGATACCGCCGCCGCGATGGCGCCGGAGGCCTCGTTCATGTCGAGCCAGATCGCGGTATTGCCGAACACCGTCATCCAGAGGAACGAGAAGCCGCTGGGGATGAACAGGACGCCGCCGATGAACTGCCGGACCGTCCGCCCGCGCGAGATGCGGGCGATGAACATGCCGACGAAGGGCGACCAGGCGATCCACCAGGCCCAGTAGAACAGCGTCCAGGAACTCAGCCAGCTTTGCGGCTCATAGGCATACAGGTTGAAGGTGCGGATGAAGAAATGGTCCAGGTATGTGCCGACGTTCTGGACGAAGGCTTTCAGCAGGAACGTCGTCGGCCCGACCGCCAGCACGAACAGCATCAGCAGGATGGCGCAGATCAGGTTCAGTTCCGACAGGCGGCGGATGCCGACATCCAGGCCGCTCAGCACCGAGGCCATGGCCATCAGCGTGATCACGACGATCAGCGGGATCTGCACCCAAAGCTCGTTCGGCAGGCCGAACAGGTAATGCAGACCGGAATTGATCTGGAGCACCCCGAAACCCAGCGACGTGGTGATGCCGAACAGGGTGCCGCAAATCGCGAAGATATCGACCGCATCGCCGATCGGCCCGTTGATCCGGTTCTTGAACAGCGGATAAAGGCCGGAGCGGATGGTCAGCGGCAGGTTGTAGCGGAAGCTGAAATAGGCCAGCGACAACCCGACGATGCCGTAGATCGCCCAGGCATGGACGCCCCAGTGGACGAAGGTGATGACCATCGCCTCGCGCGCTGCCTCCATCGTCAGCGGAGCGGCCTCGGGAGGCTTGGCATAGTGCTGGATCGGTTCCGCCACCGCGAAGAACATCAGGCCGATGCCCATGCCGGCGGCGAACAGCATGGCGATCCAGGACGGATAGCTGAAGTCCGGCTCCGAATCGTCGGGACCCAGCTTCAGCCGGCCATAGCGGCTCAATCCCAGGAAAAGACAAACGAAAACGAAGCCGGCGACCGACAGAATATACAGCCAGCCGAACCCTTCGATGATCGAAGACTGGACAGCCGCGAATATTTCTTCCGACTCATGCGGAAAGACGACCCCAAGCGCCAGCAAAGCGCCGACGATGAGACTGGCCCCCCAGAATACCGGGGGATTGATCGTTTTTTGCCTCATGGCTGGTTGTCTCCTTCTCGCACCCAGCTCCGGCCTGACACCGGAGCTTCAGGCGGGACAACACGCAAGATGGCGGAAAGGTGGCAATCAGCGGCGCTGAGGTCCGGCCCTAGGGTCGAGCGCGTCCTGCAAACCGTCGCCGACGAAGTTGAAGGCGATCACCGTGACAAAGATCAGCAGGCCGGGATAGATCGCCAGCAGGGGCGCCGACCAGATCAGCTCCTGCGCGTTGGTCAGCATGTTGCCCCAGCTCGGCAGCGGCGGCTGGATGCCGAGGCCGAGGAAGCTCAATACCGACTCGAGCAGGATGATGTTGCCGATCGACAGCGTCGTCGCTACCACGATGGGGGAGGCGACGTTGGGCAGGATGTGGACCAGCATCAGCCGTGCGTTGCCGGCCCCGAGTGCTGTGGCCGCCAGGACGAATTCCCGCTGCCGGACGCTGAGCGCCGCGCCGCGCACTAGACGCGCCACGGTGGTCCAGCCCGCCAGCGAGACGATCACGATTATCCTGTAGAGGCTGACCTGCTCCGACTGCGCCAGTCCCGCCGGCAGGCCCAGCTTGCCCAGATCGACGGCGGCCAGAACGATCAGCAGCGGCAGCAGGGGCAAGGCGATCACGCCGTCGGTCAGCCGCATCAGGAAGTCGTCGAGCCGCCCGCCGTAGAACCCGGCGATCAGGCCGACGACGGTCCCGATCACGGCGGAAGCCAACGCGGCGGCGATCCCGACGAACAGCGAAACCCGGCCGCCATGGAGCAGCCTGACCAGAACGTCGCGGCCAAGCTCGTCCGTTCCCAGCCAGTTCTCCGCCGAGGGCGGACCGAAGCGGTTGAACAGGCTGACGGCGTTGGCATCGATGCCCAGCCAGCCCTCGACCAGCGGAGCGGCCAGGGCAGCCGCTCCCAGCAGGACCAGCACCCCCAGGCTGATGACCGAGGCCGGGTGGCTCAGGAAGCGCCGTCCTGCGCTCAAGTCCTGGTCTCCGTGAAGCTGATGCGGGGATCGAGGGCGGCGTAGCCGAGGTCGGCCAGCAGGTTGCCGGCCAGCGTCATCAGCGTCGCCAGCAGCAGCCCGACCAGGGCGATGTTGTAGTCGTTGCCCAGGATCGAATCGTAGATCAGCTTGCCCATGCCTAGATAGGCGAACATCGTCTCGGTCACGAGAGCTCCGGAAAACAGGGAGCCGAACCCCAGCGCCACTATCGTCACCACCGGGATCATGGCGTTGCGCAGCGCGTGCCGCCAGACGACGCCGCGCTCCGACACGCCCTTGGCGCGGGCGGTCCGGATGTAATCCTGCCGCAACTGCTCCAGGACGGCAGCCCGAACGAAGCGGGTATAGCCGCCGATGCTGACCAGCGTCAGGGTCGCGACCGGCATCACCAGATAGGGCAGGCGCTCCGCCAGACCGCCGTCGCCCCCGATGGGCGCCATCCCGCCTGCCGGCAGGATACCCAGGGTGACCGAGAACAGGATGATGAACAGCAGCGCCAGCCAGAACGGCGGCACCGAGATCCCGGCGAAGCACAGCAGGTTGACGGCGGTATCGGTTACCGAATTGGGCTTCCGTGCGGCATGGACGCCCAGCGGGATCGCGATGGCGAGCGAGAGCACAAGCGAAATGCTGAGCAGCAGCAGGGTGTTCAGCAGACGCGGCTTCAGCACGTCCAGCACCGGCTGGGAGATCAGGCGGGAATAGCCGAGGTCGCCCTGAAGGGCGGCGGCAAGCCAGTTCAGGTAGCGGGTCCAGATCGGCAGGTCGAGCCCGTAGAGCGCCCGAAGCCGAGCCGCGTCCGACGGAGACAGGTTGGGGTTGGCGTTGATCATCAGGTCGATCGGGTCGCCCGGCATCAGCCCGATCAGTCCGTAGATCAGGAACGACATGACCAGCAGGACGACGAGCGCCTGGAGCAGCCGGACCGCAACGAACCGCAGCATCTATGCGAGCCAGATCACTGCTTCGACCGCCACTGCTCGACCCACAGGCTCGACGCATACTGGTGGCCGGTCGGCCTGACGCCTTCAAGCCAACTCGGCATGATGTAGCTGTCGGACCGGAAATAGAGGGGCAGGGAGGGCAGCTGCTCGGCGTAGATCTGTTGCAGGCGGGTCCAAAGCGGCCTCGCCTCGTCCTCCTTGCAGGTGACTTCCAGGTCGTCGATCAGCTTGTCGGCCTCCGGATTGCTGAAGCCGACATAGTTTTGGCCGGAAAAGCCGTTCTCCGGCGTCGGGATCATGGTCGAATGCAGGATGGTCCGGGGAATGTTCTCGGGCGCGCTCAGCCACGCGAACATCGCCATCCCCGGAAACTGCCGCTCGCGCATCGTGGAGCCGAACAGCACGCGGGCCGGCTGGTTGTTGATCTTCACTTCGATGCCGGCCTTCTGCCACTGCGCTTGAAGCACCTGCTGGACCAACTCCCGCGTCCTGTTGCCGGCGGTTGACTGGAACTCCAGGCTGAGCCGGCGTCCTGATGAGTCATGCCTGATCCCGCCGCGAAGCTCCTTCCAGCCCGCTTCTTCCAGAAGCTTTACGGCGGCTGCCGTGTCGAACGGGTATTTCGGGAAGTCATCGGAGTAGTAGCGATCCAGCGGGTTGACCTGCCCGTGCGCCACCGGCTGCTTGCCCTCGAACAACTGGCGGGAGATCGCGTCGCGGTCGATCGCCATCAGGAGAGCGCGGCGGACCCGGACGTCGGCCAGGATCGGGTTGTCGAGCTTCAGGTCGATATGCTCGAAGAATAGTCCCGGCTTGTAGACGACGTTGAAGCGCTTGCCGTTGCGCTTCTCGAACGCAAGCGCCTGCTCGATCGACAGCCCGACCTCGCCGGCTACGAAATCGACCTCTCCGGAGAGCAGGTTGGCTTCCATCGCGGAGGTGTTCTCGATCGTCCGCACCACGATCCGCTTGAAGTTGGGCTTCTCGCCCCACCATGTTGGGTTCTGTTCGAGCACCACATAGGCGCCGGATTCGACCCGCGTGATCCTGTAGGGGCCAAAGTAGAGGCCGGGATTGGTCCGGTCGGTATCGTAGAGCGTATGGGTCCGGTATTGGGACGGATCGGCTTCGAAGACCGGGCGCTCCAGGTGCTCGGGCAGCAGCAGGAAATCGTTGATCGAGTCGTAGCTGCACCTGAACTTGTCCCAGTGGATGGTGAAGGTCTTGTCGTCGACCGCCGTGATCCCCGCGATGTCCTTGGC
>NZ_JCACHA010000855.1:0-8305 GCF_059503625.1 Skermanella sp. | reverse complement strand
CAGATGCCCGTCGAACATCACCAGGATGCGGTCGGCCAGTTCGAACAGCTCGTCAAGGTCCTCGCTGACCAGCAGCACCGCCGCACCCCGGTTGCGCGCCTGCATGATCTGCGACCGGATCTCGGACACCGCCGCGAAGTCCAGGCCGAAGCACGGGTTGGCGACGATCAGCACCCGGACGTCATGGGCCAGTTCCCGCGCCAGCACGGCGCGCTGGACGTTGCCGCCCGACAGCGTCCCGATCGGGGCGTCCGGGCCGGGGGTCTTCACCTTGTAGAGCGAGATCAGGTCGCGGGCCGCCCCCCGCATGGCGCTTCCGTTCAGCCACCAGCCGCCGCGCGCGAAGGGCGGATCGTCGAAGCTGCGGAACGACATGTTCTCCGCGACGCTCATCCGGGCGACGCAGGCGTTGCGCAGCGGCTCTTCCGGCAACAGGCAGAGCCGGTGGCGCTTGATCTCCGCGCGGGTGGCGCCGTAAAGCTCGCCGCCGATCCGGACCTCGCCTGCCGCAGCATGACGCTGGCCGGCCAGGACCTCGACCAGCTCGCGCTGGCCGTTGCCGGAAACCCCGGCGATGCCGACGACCTCGCCCGCCCAGACGGTCAGGTCCAGATCCTCCAAGGCCGGCAGCCCGCCGTCGTTCAGCGCCTTCAGTCCGGTGATCTGAAGCCGGGGCTCCCCGATGGCGTTATCCAGGCGCGCCGCTCCGTGCGGGATTTCCCGCGCGCCGATCATCATCTCCGCCATGTCGGAGCGTGACAGGTCCGCGACCTTACCGGTGCCGGCGAACTTGCCCCGCCGCAGCACCGTCACCTCGTCGGCATAGGCCATCACCTCGCGGAACTTGTGGGTGATGGTCAGGACCGTCAGCTTGCCCTCCCGCGTCATGCGGCGGAGCAGGCCCAGCACCTCGTCGGCCTCTCCGGGCGTCAGGACGGAGGTCGGCTCGTCCAGGATCAGGAAGCGGTTCTTCAGGTAGAGCTGCTTCAGGATCTCCAGCTTCTGCTTCTCGCCGGCTGCCAGGGCCGAGACCGGCACGTCGAGCGGCACCCGGAACGGCATTCCGGCCATGAAGGCGTCGAGCGCCAGGATCTCGTCCTTCCACTTTACCACCGCCGGGACATGCGCCCGCGACAGCACCAGGTTTTCCGCCACGGTCATGCCGGGGACCAGAGTGAAGTGCTGGTAGACCATGCCGACGCCCAGCGCATGGGCGTCGCGCGGGTTGGCGATCTCGCGCTCCAGTTCTCCGACGGCGACCTGCCCCTGGTCGGCTCGGTAGTAGCCCATGATGCACTTGACCAGCGTGCTCTTGCCGGCGCCGTTCTCCCCCAGCAGGGCGTGGAAGCTGCCGGCGGAAACCCGCATCGTCACGTCGTCCAGGGCGGTCAGGCCGCCGAAACGCTTGGTCATGCCGACGGCTTCCAGGCCGAGCGCGCCGTTCTCGTGGGTGCGCAGAAAGGGGGCGTTCATGCCAGCGCCCTCAGCAAATCGGCGGAGCGGGCGACGGCGCCGAAGACTCCGCCCTGCATCTTGACCATCTTGACGGCGGCCTCGTGGTTGCCCCGGTCGGTGGCGCCGCAGCAGTCCTCCACCAGCAGGCACTCATAACCCCGGTCGTTGGCCTCCCGCATCGTGGTGTGGACGCAGACATCGGTCGTGATGCCGGTCAGCACGATGTTGCGGATACAGCACTGGCGCAGCATCAGGTCCAGGTCGGTGGCGCAGAAGCTGCCCTTGCCCGGCTTGTCGATCACCGGCTCGCCGGGGAGAGGAGCCAGCTCCGGGATGATCTCCCAGCCGGGTTCGCCCCGGACCAGGATGCGCCCGCACGGTCCCGGATCGCCGATGCCGGCGCCGATCCTTTGCGACCGCCAGCGCTTGTTGGCCGGCAGGTCGGCAAGGTCGGGCCGGTGGCCCTCCCGCGTGTGGAAGATCGTGAAGCCGCCGCGTCGCATCGCCGCCATCAGCCGGGCTATCGGCTCGATCGGGGCACGCGTCAGCGACAGGTCGTAGCCCATGGCGTCGACATAGCCGCCCTTGCCGCAGAAGTCGGTCTGCATGTCGATCACGATCAGGGCGGTATTGGCGGGCCGCAGGTCGCCGTCGTAGGGCCAGGGATAGGGATCGGAGTCGATATGCGTCATTTCGTGATACTCAGTTCGCCCGGAGCGCCGGCCAGGGTACGGGTCGGCGAGCAGGTCGCGATCATGATGACCAGCGTCAGCACATAGGGAGCGGCGTTGAACAGGTAGTATCCCTGACTGACGCCGACGGACTGGAGCGCCGGGCCGAGAGCGCCGGCGCCGCCGAACAGCAAGGCGGCGCCCAGGCACCGGATCGGATGCCAGCGCGCGAAGATCACCAGCGCCACCGCCATCAGCCCCTGTCCGCTCGACAGGCCCTCGTTCCAGCTTCCCGGATAGTAGAGCGACAGGAACGAGCCGCCGATCCCGGCCAGGAAACCGCCGGCCATGGTTGCCGCCAGCCGGACCAGATCGACCGAATAGCCCATGGCGCGGGCGGCGTCGGCGCTGTCGCCCACCGTCCGGACGATCAGCCCCCAGCGCGTGTTGGTCAGCACCCAGAGCAGGAAAGGCGCCAGCAGCAATCCGATGACGAACAGCACGTTGATCTGAAGGGCTGCCCGCACCTGCGGCACGTCGCTCCACCAGCCGAAGTCGATGGCCGGCAGGATCGGCGCCTGCGGCTGGATGAAGGCCTTGCCCAGGAAGAAGGCCAGCCCCGTCCCCAGCAGCATCAGCGCGATGCCGACCGCGATGTCGTTGACTCGCGGCAGGCTGCAAATCGCTGCGTGAAGCATGCCGAACAGCGCTCCCGCCACACCGGCGACCAGCACGCCCAGCCAGGGTGAACCGCTCAGGTACGAGATCGCGTAGCCGCTCATGGCGCCCATCACCAGCGTGCCTTCGAGCCCCAGGTTGATGCGCCCGCTCTTCTCCGTCAGCAGCTCGCCCAGGCTGACGAACAGGAAGGGGGTGCTGACCCGGATGGCGCCGGCCACCACCGCCAGCGCCACGCCCCACCAGCCGAGATCTTCCATGGCTTAGCCCCTCGGTTGAAAGATGCGGAACCGGCCATACAGCGTGTCGCTGGCCAGGATCATGACGAAGGCGATGCCCTGGAGCACCAGGATGGTGGCGTCCGGCAGGTCGAGCCGGCGCTGAAGCAGCCCGCCGCTGGCGGCGATCCCGCCGAACATCAGGGCCACGGGGATGACCGCCAGCGGGTTCTGCCGGGCGATGAAGGCGATCAGGATGCCGGTGTAGCCGTAGCCGGCGACCAGCGAGGCATTGGCGCTGCCATGGACCGCCGCCACCTCGACCATCCCTGCCAGCCCAGCCGCCGCTCCCGCCAGGAAGCAGGTGATCATGCTGAGCGTCGTGACGGACAGGCCGGCCATCCGCGCCGCCCGGACATTGCCGCCGACCATCCGCGCGCCGAAGCCGAACGTCGTCCTCTGCATCAGCACATAGGCGGCAAGGCAGGCGATCAGTCCGAACACCAGCCCCCAATGGACGTCCAGGCCAGGAATGGAGCCGATCATGTTGGCCTCGCCCAGCGGCGGGGTGGAGGGCTTGTTGAGGCTGGCTGGATCGCGCAACGGTCCTTCGACCATGTGGTTCATCAGGGCGATCGCGATATAGGCCAGCAGCAGGCTGGAGATCGTCTCGTTGACGCCCCTGAACTGCCGCAGCGCTCCGGCAAGGGCGATCCACGCTCCGCCGGCCGCCATGCCGGCCAGCGCCATCAGGCCCAGCAGCAGCCACGGCGGCGCCCCGATCAAGGCGGCGCCGACGGCGGCCGATACGAGACCGCCGATCACCAGCGCGCCTTCCCCGCCGATGATGACGAGGCCCAGCTTGGCCGGCAGAGCCACGCACAGCGCGGTCAGCAGCAGCGGGGCCGTCCGCTGCAAGGTGTTCTGCCATGAGAACCAGGTGCCGAAGGCGCCCCGGTACATCAGCGAGTAGGTTTCCAGCGGGTCGGCTCCGGCGGCCGCCACGAAGAGGCCGAAGACGACGGCCGTCGCCAGCAGCGCTCCGACCGGGATAAGGATGGCCTCGGCGCCCCGGCGCACCGAGTCGAGCGAGAAGCCGGGGAACGGCGATGCCGCCGTCCGGGGCAGTCGGGCGATCTGGTCGACCATCGTCCCGGCCCTCAGGAGGTCGAGCCGATGACGCCTTCGGTCAGCCAGTCCATCCCTTCCAGCCACATATCGGTCTGGCCATAGGATTGCCCGGCGGCGATGACCTCCTTGCCGGTATTGCTTCTGATCGGGCCGGCGAAGATCGGGAAGTCGCCCGCCATCATCTTGGCCTTGACCGCTTCGGACGCCGCCTTCGACTCGGGGCTGACGGCGGGACCGTAGGCGGAGGTCTTGATGAAGCCGTCCTTCAGCCCGCCCCGGACGAACTGCCCCGGCTTCTCGCCTGCCTTGGTCTTCTCGACGAAGTCCTTGTAGACGGTGATCCAGTTCCACTCGGCGCCGGTCAGATAGCCCTTGGGGGCCAGCGGCGCCTGATTGGCATGGTAGCCGCAGGTGTAGATGCCGCGCCGCTCTGCGGTCTCCACGACCACCTTGGGGCTGTCCACATGGCAGGTGATGACGTCGACGCCGGCATTGACCAGCCCGTTGGTCGCCTCCGCCTCCTTGACCGGCATCGACCAGTCGCCGGTGAAGATCACCTGGGTAGTGATCGTCGGATCGACGGACCGGGCGCCCAGCGTGAAGGCGTTGATGTTGCGCAGCACCTGCGGGATCGGCTTGGCCGCGACGAAGCCCAGCTTCTTCGACTTGGTGGCATGGCCGGCGGCGATGCCGTTGAGGTATTGGCCCTCGTCGATATAGCCGAAATAGCTGCCGGTATTGGCGGGATGGACGCCGGCCTTGAACATGCCGCCGCAGTGGCGGAACTCGATATCCGGGTACTTCTGCGCCACCTTCAGCATGTGCGGGTCGAAGTAGCCGAACGACGTCGGGAAGACCAGCGTCGCGTCGTCCAGGCTGATCATGCTTTCCATGGTCTTCTGGACGTCGGAGGTCTCCGCGACCTTCTCTTCCTCGACCACCTTGACGCCGCTCATCTTGCGCAGGACTGCCGCCGCTTCGGCATGGGCCTGGTTGTACCCGAAGTCGTCGCGCGGCCCGACATAGATGAAACCGACGGTCAGGTTCTTGGCGGCCAGTGCGGGAGAGAACGGCGATCGGCCGGAGAGGGCGCCGGGCAGGGCGGTACCGGCGGCGGTGCCGGCCAGCAGGCCCAAGGCAGTGCGGCGTGAAATGCCATGATGTCGCTTCATCAGCACCCTCCATCCTGATCAGATTATTCGTTGATGCGAGGAGTATTGCAAAAGGCATACCATCAGCTCTTTGCCGCATTGCGGCGGGATTCGCGGTATTGGCTCGGTCGCGCTGTGCCCAGGCCTTGTGCGAAGTCCCGCACGAGAGATTAAAATTTAAGCAACAAGGGTGAATGCCTGTTTCGAAACTCAATAACATATTGATTTTCAACGATAAAAATATTGGCTTGGTGTATGCATGATCGCATACAGGATTTTCTGGGAGCGCCTGAGCGATGATCGATACGAGTCTGGACCTTACGACGTTGGCCGAAGGATATGGCAGCGGCGCGCTGAGCGTCACCGCCGTCGTGGAAGCGGTCCTGGCCCGGATCGAGGCGGCCGGCGACGATCACGTCTGGATCGCCCGGTGCTGTGCCGAGGAAGTGATGGGCCAGGCGGCGCGTCTCGACGCCATGCCACGGGAAGAGGCGGCGGCGCTGCCGCTGTTCGGCGTTCCCTTCGCAGTCAAGGACAACATCGACGTGGCCGGCATCCCGACGACCGCCGCCTGCCCCGATTTCGCCTATACCCCCGAGCGGACGGCGACCGTGGTCCAGCGCCTGCGGGATGCCGGCGCGGTTCTGATCGGCAAGACCAACCTGGATCAGTTCGCCACCGGCCTCGTCGGCGTTCGTTCCCCCTATGGCGTGCCGCGCAATCCGTTCGACGCGCGCTACGTTCCGGGCGGATCGAGTTCCGGCTCGGCGGTCGCGGTGTCGTCCGGGCTGGTCAGCTTCTCGCTCGGCACCGATACGGCGGGATCGGGCCGGGTGCCGGCGGCCTTCAACAACATCGTCGGCCTCAAGCCGACCAGGGGCGCACTGAGCACCGATGGCGTCGTCCCGGCCTGCCGCTCGCTCGACTGCGTCTCGATCTTCGCATTGACCAGCGACGATGCCGCCGCCGTCTTCGACGTCGCCTGCGCCTTCGACCCGCAGGACCCCTATTCCCGCCGGCTTCGGGACGAGCCGCTGCCGGCGTCCTTCCGCTTCGGGGTGCCGCAGGCCGCCGACCTTCATTTCTTCGGCGACGAGGCGTCCGAGGCGCTGTTCGCCACTGCCGTCGAGCGGCTAACCGCCTTGGGCGGACAGCCCGTCGCCATCGATTTCGCACCTTTCCGCGAAACGGCGGAACTGCTCTACAGCGGCCCCTGGGTGGCGGAGCGGATGGCGGCGATCGAGCCGTTCCTGCGTTCCCATCCCGACAGCATCCATCCAGTCACCTATGCGATCACCTCCAACGCCGACCGCTACAGCGCCGTCGATACCTTCCGCGCGATGTACCGGCTGGAGGAGTTGCGCCGTGCCGCGTCCGCCGTGTGGAAGACCATGGATATCCTGCTGGTGCCGACGGCGGGGACGATCTACACCGTCGATCAGCTCGAAGCCGATCCGGTGGCGCTCAACTCCAATCTCGGCGCCTACACCAACTTCACCAACCTGCTCGACCTGTCGGCCATCGCCGTTCCCAACGGCTTCGGCCCCCTGGGCCTGCCGCTGGGCGTCACGTTCATAGCACCGGCCTGCCACGACCGCGCCCTGGCTGATCTTGGCGCCCGCTGGCAGGCGGCGACCGGATTGACGCTGGGGGCGACCGGGGCGGAATGCCCGCCGCCGAAGACGCCGCCCGTTCGGTCCTCCGGCATCAGCGTCGCCGTGGTCGGCGGCCATATGGAAGGGATGCCGCTCAACGGCGAACTGCTGGAGCTTGGCGCCCGCAAGCTGGCGGCTGTCCGGACCGAGCCGGCGTATCGCCTGTACGCCCTTCCGGGCTTCAACCCGCCCAGGCCGGGCCTGCTGCGGGTGGCCGACGGGGATGGTCATGCGATCGAGGCGGAGGTCTGGGAAATCCCGGTGGCGCGCTTCGGCGAGTTCATGGCCCGGATCCAGTCGCCGCTCGGCATCGGCACCGTCCAGATCCAGCGGATGGGAGCCGTGAAGGGCTTCCTGTGCGAGAGCCTGGGGACGGCCGGGGCCGAGGATATTTCGCATTATGGCGGATGGCGTGCCTATGCGGCGGACCGGCTGCAAGCTACGACAAAGTAGCGGTCGAGGGCATTACGGACTTGCGCAACGGCCTCCGGTGCAGCAACACGGAGGACCAGCCCGATGCCGTCTTGCCGAAGTGCTGCATCATTGTCGGGTACGAGCCGCCGCAACTGTATGTCGAGACTGTGATGACCCCCAACGAAATCGCCAGGGTTCAGGATTATCTCCGCCGGACTTTCGGAAACGACCGGATCACCATCGTGCCTCCGCCCAAGCGCGGCGCGCCGATCGAAATGCTGATCGGCGACGAGTTCATCGGAGTCGTCCACCGTGACGAGGATGAAGGGGAGGTATCCTACGACCTCCACATCACCATCCTGTCCGAGGATCTGCCCCCCGCCAGCGCCGTGCCGGCCGGGACCAAGGGTAAGCCGACGCGCTGATCCGCGCGTAATCGAAGCCGTGCTGCGCGGGCGCCGCCGGTCAGCGGCGCCCGCCCCCGGCCAGCGCCTTGGCCTCGCGGCCTTCCTCCGCCAGATAGTCGCCGAAGGCATGCTCGACGGTCGCCAAATGGGCGCGCATTGCCTTGAAAGCACCGTCGCCGTCGCCCCGCACGATCGCGGTGACGATCTGGTCGTGCTCGGCGAAGGATTTCGCCATGCGCCCCAGATTGCGGAACTGGGCGCGGGAGAACGGCGACAGCCGCTTCCGCAACGCCACCGTCGTTTCCGCCAGAAAGCTGTTGTGGCTCCCCTGATAGATCAGGTCATGGAAGCGGATATTGGCCAGATGGTATTCGTCCGGGTCGCCGCGCCGGACGAGGTCGCCGACATCGTGATGGACCGCTTCCAGCGTCCGGCGCTCGGTTCCCGTCATCTTCTCCGCCGCCAGCCTGCCGCACGCGGCTTCCAGTTCGGCCAGCGCTTCGAACAGCTCCGACAGTCCTGTCG
>NZ_JCACHA010000854.1:0-8312 GCF_059503625.1 Skermanella sp. | reverse complement strand
AGCACGGCGATCGTCAGCGTCAGCCCATGGACGCCGTACATGGCGCAGAACAGCGCTGTCAATCCCGGTACGATCAGGAGCTTGATCGCCGAGGATTGCAGCAGCGCCCGGCCCGCCGACCGCACCGCCGGGATGTCGAGGCCGGCGCCGACCGCCAGGAGACCGAGGGGTGTTGCGGCAGCTCCCAGGATTTCGCAGATCGGGCCGAACACCGGCGGCTTCCCGATGCCGGTCAGGTTGAGCAGCGCGCCGGCGGCCACGCCCATGATGATCGGATTACGCAGGATGCCGAAGACGGCCGCCTTCACCGACGGCCCGTTACTCTGCCCTGTCCCATAGCGTGACAGCACCACGACGCACAGCACGTTGACCAGCGGCACGACGCTCGCCAGCCCGATCGCGAACAGCGTGACACCCGGCACCCCGAACAGGGCGGAGGCAGCCGCAAGACCGACGAAGGTGTTCGGCCGCACCGATCCCTGGAAGACCGAGCTGAAAGCCGGTCCCGTCAGGTTCAGCCGCCGCCGCAGCAGATAAAGGCCCAGCGTCACGGTAAGGATAGAGGACATCAGCGCCAGCGCCATGGGAAGGACGCTCAGGTCGCCAAGGTTGGCTTTTGACAGGTTGTCCAGCAGCAGGAGCGGAAAGAAGATGAAATAGGTCAGCTTTTCCATCGGAGCCCAGAACTCGTCCGGGACGATCCGATACCGGCGGAGACAGTAGCCCAGCAGGATCAGGGCGAAGATCGGGACCAGTGCGGCGAAGGCGGCGAGCGATTGCTTCATTATTGCTTTTTGTCGGAATGCCTTTACCGCAATGCCAGCGGCGCTCCCACTTCGGGCGGCGGCTTGCGGCTGAGCCAGGAGAGAAACTCGCCGATGTTCTCGCGGATTGCGCCCTCGTTGGCAAGCCGCGTTCTCTCATCAGCCGCGAAAGCGGCGCTGTAGGGTGTGGTGAACTCGGTTTCGATCGTCCGCTCCTGCGCGGGCTGGCCGTTGACCGCATCCGCCAGTTCGTAATGGACCTTGGCGGTTACCGTCATGCCCAGGCCGACCAGCGGTTGGCGAACATCCAGCAGATGGGCATAGAGGATGTACCGGGGGGCGCTTCCCTCGGCCAGGAAGCCATGATTCCGCAGGCTGTCCATCAAGGCGCTCTGAAAATCGTCGTTATCGACTTCCGAAGTCCCGAGCGCGCGGGTTGCCTGTCCGCCATCGACCGATCCGACCGCGACGCCATCGGCAAGGCCGGGATCTGCTGGGTCGGCAAGCGCCAGCACCGAAGGGGCCGTCATGCCGGATCGGTCGGCGGGTGCGGCGCAGCCTGCCAGCGCCAGCATGGTAGCAAGTAGCATCGGTACGGCGCACGGTCGCATCGGGATCTCCCAAGCCGCTCTTCGAGAAAGAATCATCTTTCATCAACAGCCTGGGAACCGTCACGGCACCGTTACAAAAGAAGAGCCTGGATCAATCCCGGTCGCGATCTTCGCTATCGTCGTCCAGATCAGCCGGATGCACCGGTGCCTCCAGGTCGCGCTTGTGCCGCCCCAGCGCGTCCAGCGCGCCTTGAAGGATATAGGCCGCCGCCATTTTGTCGACGACTTCGGCCCGCCGCTTCCGCGTCATGTCGGCGTCGATCATCATCCGCTGCACGGCGCTGGTGGACAGCCGCTCGTCCCAAAAGGCGATTTCCTGCTCACCGCCCAGCAATTCCCGATGTTCCATCATGCTGGCGCCGAACTGCCGCGCCCGCTCGGCGGAAGGTCCCTCGCTGCCGTCCATGTTGACCGGCAGCCCGATTATCACCGCCCCGACTTCCCGGTCCTTCAGCACCTTCGCCAATTCCCGCGCATCGGCGGTGAACTTGGTGCGTTTGATCGTGCCGATGGGGGAGGCGACCGAGAAGCCCGGATCGGAAATCGCCATTCCGATGGTCTTGGTGCCAAGGTCCAGCCCGAGCAGCCGTTTGCCGCGAGGGACTGATGTCAGAAGGTCCGTAAGCTTGCGGATAGCCATAGCGGGTGTTACTTTCGGCGCACTTTAAATGAAGGCGCACTGCCAGAAATTTGCCATATCCGCCGACCGCCGGGGCCCTGCTCCGGCAATCGGCATTCGCGGACGGAGAGACTTACCCCATGTCGCTCGATAAGGCCACCGTGGCGAAGATCGCCCACTTGGCCCGCATCAAGGTGCCCGAGGCCGACCAGGAACATCTGGCTGGCGAACTCAGCAACATCCTGAACTTCGTCGAGCAATTGAACGAGGTCGATACCGTCGGCGTGCAACCGATGACCAGCGTGGCGCCGCACAAGCTGCGCCGTCGCCCCGACGCCGTCACCGACGGCGGCGTCCGCGACGCCGTACTGCTCAACGCCCCGGAAACCGCCGAGGGCTTCTTCGTCGTGCCGAAGGTTGTCGAGTAATGACCGATCTTACCAAACTGACGATGACCGGCGCCCTGGAAGGACTGGCCAAGGGCGAGTTCACCAGCGTCGAGCTGACCGAAGCGCATGTCCGCGCGGTCGAGGCATCGCGCGCGCTCAACGCCTACATCACCGAGACGCCGGATCAGGCGATCGCGATGGCCGAACGCGCCGACGCCCAGCGCGCCAAGGGCGAGGCCGGGCCGATGAACGGCCTGCCGATCGCGGTCAAGGACCTGTTCTGCACGGCCGGTTTCCAGACCACTGCCGGCAGCCACATCCTGGAAGGCTTCAAGCCGCCCTATGAATCGACCGTCACCGCCAATCTGTGGCGCGACGGTGCGGTCATGCTGGGCAAGGTCAATTTGGACGAGTTCGCCATGGGCTCGTCCAACGTGACCAGTTATTTCGGTCCCGTAATCAGCCCGTGGAGCCCAGGCGTTCTGGTCCAGCGCGACGCCGCCGAGACCGATGCCGGCTTCCTGGCGGAAGTCACGGCGGCGATCCGCCAGCCGCGCCCGGTGCAGGAATGGCAGTGGTCGCGCAAGCTGGTCCCCGGCGGTTCATCGGGCGGTTCGGCCGCCGCCGTCGCCGCCCGCTGCGCCATGGCCGCGACCGGCACCGACACGGGCGGCTCGATCCGCCAGCCGGCGTCGTTCGTCGGTATCGTCGGCATCAAGCCGACCTATGGCCGCTGCTCGCGCTGGGGCATCGTCTCCTTCGCGTCGTCGCTCGATCAGGCCGGTCCGATGACCCGCACCGTTGCCGACGCGGCGCTGATGCTCGGTTCCATGTGCGGTTTCGATCCCAAGGACTCGACCAGCGTCGATATGGCCGTGCCCGATTTCAAAGCGGCACTGACCGGCGACATTCGTGGCCTGAAGGTCGGTATTCCCAAGGAATACCGCGTCGACGGCATGCCGGCGGAGATCGAGAAGCTGTGGCAGCAGGGCATCGACTGGCTGAAGGCGGCGGGCGCCGAGCCGGTGGAGATCAGCCTGCCGCACACCAAGTACGCGCTGGCGACCTACTACATCGTTGCACCTGCGGAATGTTCGTCCAACCTCGCGCGCTATGACGGCGTCCGCTTCGGCCTGCGGGTCGAGGGCGGCGACCTGAAGGAAATGTACGAGAACACCCGCGCCGAGGGTTTCGGGGCGGAGGTCAAGCGCCGCATCATGATCGGCACCTACGTCCTGTCCGCCGGTTACTACGACGCCTATTACCGCAAGGCCCAGCAGGTGCGGACCCGCATCGCGCAGGACTTCGAGGAAGCGTTCAAGCTGTGCGACGTCATCCTGACGCCGACGGCGCCCAGCACCGCCTTCGAGATCGGCGCCAACATGGACGATCCGATCGCCATGTACCTGAACGACGTGTTCACCGTGCCGGCATCGCTGGCCGGCTTGCCCGGCATCTCGGTGCCGGCCGGTCTGGCGTCCGACGGCCTGCCGCTGGGTCTCCAGATCCTTGGCCGTCCGTTCGACGAGGCGACCGTCCTGAAGGTGGCCGGCGTGGTCGAGAACGCCGCCGACTTCACCGCTTTGCCGCCTTTCGTCTCCGCCCGTTATTGAGGAAGTTGGACCATGACGTCTGTGATTGAAGGGACCAGTCTGATCCAGGGCGAGACCGGCAACTGGGAAGTGGTGATCGGCTTGGAAGTCCATGCCCAGGTCGTTTCAAACGCGAAACTGTTCTCCGGCGCCTCGGCTCAGTTCGGAGCCGAACCGAATACCCAGGTCAGCTTCGTCGATGCCGCCTTCCCCGGAATGCTGCCGGTCATCAACGAATATTGCGTCGAGCAGGCGGTCCGCACGGGCCTCGGCCTCAAGGCGCAGATCAACCTGTTCTCGGTGTTCGACCGCAAGAACTACTTCTACGCCGACCTGCCGTCGGGCTACCAGATCAGCCAGTTCCAGCAGCCGATCGTCGGCAAGGGTGAGATCGTCCTCGACATGCCGGACGGCTCGTCGCGCACGGTCGGCGTCACCCGCCTGCACTTGGAGATGGACGCCGGCAAGAGCCTGCACGATCAGCACCCGAGCAAGACCTATGTCGACCTGAACCGGTCCGGCGTCGCCCTGATGGAGATCGTTTCGGAACCGGATATGCGTTCGGCTGAGGAAGCCGCCGCCTATGTCCGCAAGCTGCGGGCCATCCTGCGCTATCTCGGCACCTGCGACGGCAACATGGAGGAAGGCTCCATGCGCTGCGACGTCAACGTCTCGGTCCGCCGCCCCGGCGGCCCCCTTGGGACGCGGACGGAAACGAAGAACGTCAACTCGATCCGCTACGTCCAGATGGCTATCGAGTACGAGACGCGCCGCCAGATCGAGGTGCTGGAGGAAGGCGGGACCATCGTCCAGGAAACCCGCCTGTGGGACACGACCAAGTTCGTGACCCGCTCCATGCGCAGCAAGGAAGAAGCGCACGACTACCGCTACTTCCCCGATCCCGACCTGCTGCCGCTGGAACTGGAGCAGGACTGGGTCGACGCGATCAAGGCGACTCTGCCGGAGCTGCCGGACGAGAAGAAGGCCCGCTTCATCAGCGACTACAAGCTGTCGCCCTATGATGCCGGCGTTCTGGTGGCGGAGCGGGCCAGCGCCGCCTTCTACGAGACGGTGGCCAAGGGCCGCGATCCCAAGCTTGCCGCCAACTGGACGATGGGCGAGCTGTTCGGCGCGCTCAACAAGCAGGGCAAAGGCATCGACCAGTCGCCGGTTTCCGCCGAGAACCTGGGCGGCCTGATCGACCTGATCTCCGACAACACGATCAGCGGCCGCATCGCCAAGGATGTGTTCGCCGAGATGGTCGAGACGGGCAAGCCCGCAGCCCTGATCGTCGAGGAAAAGGGCCTGCGTCAGGTCACCGATACGGGAGCCATCGACTCTGCCATCGCCGGCGTGCTGGCGGCGAATCCCGACAAGGTCGCCGACTACAAGGGCGGCAAGGAGAAGCTGTTCGGCTTCTTCGTCGGTCAGGTCATGAAGCAGACCCAGGGCAAGGCCAACCCGGCCCTGGTGAACGAACTGCTGACCAAGAAGTTGAAGGAGTAGCAAGGCTGGACGCGGTGGCCGCTTCCTCACAGGAGCAGCCGCCGTGTCCCCCCGGCTCAAGCCCTTACATACATTCCGGAGAATTCCCGCCATGGCCGGCAAGCCCGACAGCCTCAAGCCTGAAACCCTTGCGGCCAACGCCCTTGGCTGGATCGACGAGAAGACCGGCGCGATCGTCCCCGCGATCCACCCCAGCACGACATTTCTGCGGGACGCCGACAACAGCTACGACACCACGGGCCGCGTCTACAGCCGGGCCGACAATCCGACATACGATCAGGTCGAAGCGCTGCTGAACACGCTGGAAGGCGGGCAGGGGGCCTTGGTCTTTTCCTCCGGCATGGCGGCGGCCACGGCGCTGTTCATGTCGCTCAAGCCCGGCGACCATGTCGTGGCACCCAGCGTCATGTACTGGTCGCTCCGCAACTGGCTGAACGATTTCGCCCGCACCTGGGGCCTCGACGTCGAATTCGTTCAGAGCGCCGACCTCGACGCGCTCGCCAAGGCGATGCGGCCGGGCAAGACGGCGCTGGTCTGGCTGGAAACGCCGAGCAATCCGCTATGGGACGTGACCGACATTCAGGCCGCGTCCGACATCGCGCATAAGGCAGGCGCCCGCCTCGCCGTGGATAGCACGTCCGCCAGCCCCGTCATCACCAGGCCGCTGGCGTTCGGCGCCGACTACGTGATGCATGCCGGCACCAAATACCTCAACGGCCACAGCGACGTGATCGCCGGCGCATTGGTGACCTCTGCCGACGACGATCACTGGAACCGCGTCAAGTCGGTCCGCAAGAACCTCGGCGCCGTCCTCGGCCCGTTCGAAAGCTGGCTGCTGCTGCGCGGCATGCGCACGCTCTATCCCCGCGTCCGCACCGCCTCGGCCAACGCGCTCGACATCGCGCGCTACTTCGAAGGCCATCCCGGTGTCGCGGAGGTCCTGTATCCCGGCCTGCAAAGCCATCCGCAGCACGAGATCGCCGTCAAACAGATGACCGACGGCTTCGGCGGCATGCTGTCGATCCGGATGAGCGCCGGCACGGCCGCCGCCATCGCTGTCGCCGCGAACACCAAGGTCTTCACCCGTGCCACCTCGCTCGGCGGGGTCGAAAGCCTGATCGAGCACCGCGCCAGCATCGAGGGAACCGACAGCCCGGTCCCCGGCGATCTGCTTCGTTTGTCGGTCGGAATCGAAGCGATAGAGGACCTGATCGGCGACCTTTCCCAGGCAATCGCCATCGCTTCCAGGAGTGCATGACTTTTCCCGAGAAAAGGGAATGAATAGCGTGCAATAGGGCTTGCCGAGACAGGCTCCAATGGCTATACAAACGCCGCGCTGGATAGGTGGCCGAGAGGCTGAAGGCACAGCTTTGCTAAAGCTGCGTGGGGGAAACCTCACCGTGGGTTCGAATCCCACCCTATCCGCCACCCCCCCGTTCCAGGGGGCCGTGGAAATCCACCGATGTACAGCTTTCCGATACAGACCAAAGATGAACCGCGCCGGGATTGCCGGAGGCCGGTTTGGTTGATTCACGCCGCCTTGGCAACGTTCTCGGCTTGAGCATAGTAGCGTGCTTCGGCTTCGGCGGGTGGAATGTTGCCGATGGGTTCGAGCAGGCGCCGGTGGTTGAACCAGTCCACCCATTCCGGGGTGGCGAGCTCGACGGCTTCCAGGCTGCGCCACGGCCTGCGGCGTCGGATCACCTCGGTCTTATAGAGGCCGTTGATCGTCTCGGCCAAGGCGTTGTATCGCCTACGGCGTTAGCTGAAGCTCCAAAGGAATCACCGACGCTGCCGACCGACGGTTCGACGCCGGCCTCGGTCAGACGTTCGGTGTACTTGATCGCGACTTATTGCGACCCGCGGACGGAATGGTGGATGAGGCAGCTACCCTTGGCTGGCCGGCGATCATGAAGCGCCTGCTCCAGGGCATCCAGGACAAAGCCGGCGTGTGCGGAGCGCGATACCCGCCAGCGACGGTCCGCCGGGCAAAGGTGTCGATGACGAAGACCACATAGACGAAGCCCTGCCATGTCGCTACAAACGTGAAATCCGCCACCCACAAGGCATTCGGACGTGGTGCCTGGAACTGACGGTTCACCCGGTCAAGCGGGCACGGCGCCGCCCGGTTGCTGACCGTTGTCCGCACCGCCTTGCCACGCGTCGCCCCCTTCAGACCCATGCGCCTCATCAACCGAGCCACCGTGCAGCGCGCCACGTCAAAACCTTCCCGCCGCAACTGTCGCCAGACCTTGCGTACCCCGTAAACCTGGAAGTTCTCATTCCAGATCCGCTGGATAGCCACGCTCAGCTCGGCATCGCTTAGCCAGCGGGCCGACGTCTTGGATGGATCGGCCCGTTTGGCAATGTGGTCGTGGTAAGTGGACGGGGCGATCGGCAGCACTGTGCAGATCGGCTCGACCCCGTGGACGGCGCGATGCTCGTCGATGAAGGCGATCATTTCCTGAACGGGCGGTCGAGATCCGCCTGAGCGAAATACGCCGATGCCTTGCGAAGGATCTCGTTCGCTCAGGTGCTGCTCCCGGACTTCGCGTTCCAGCGCCTTGATACGCTCCCGGTCGTCGCTCGTCGGGCTGGTACGCTTGCCCCGGTCGCGTTCGGCCTGCCGGACCCAGCCCCGCAGCGTCTCGGGATTGCAGCCGATCTTCGCCGCGATCGAACTGATCGCCGCCCACTGCGAGACGTGTTCCCCTTCGTGCTCGAACACCATCCGCACTGCGCGTTCGCGGACTTCAGAGGCGTATTTGGGTGATGCTTGTTTCGTCATGATGACCCCAATCTCTCAAGAAATGGGGCCTCCGGTAAACCCG